>CAXNGP010000292.1:0-3808 GCA_964201845.1 Pirellulales bacterium | reverse complement strand
CACGCCCGACGTGTTCGTGGCCGAGGCGGAGAAGGCGGTGACGGACGAGCAGATCGTGAAGTTCTACGAAGAAAACAAGGACGCGATGTACAAGCAGGTCGCCAAGCCGGCCGAGGCGGCGGCGAACGGAGTGGAACCAGACAAGGCTGGCGAGAAGGCCGCTCCGCCAGCCGAAGAATCGAAGCCGGAATCGAAGCCGGCAGACAAGGCTGAAGGGCCGCCGGCCGCTGCGCCGGAGGCTGGCACGCCTGCCGCGCCGGCTCCCGCTCCCGCGGAGCCCGAGCCGACGCCGCCGGCCGGTGATCCGAAAGCGGCCAACGGGCCGCGTGCCGGCGCGATTCGCGCGGTCGCCTTCCGTCAGCCCGGCGAGGCCGTCGCCGAGGCGGCCAAGGAACCGGCGAAAGAAGCCGCCGCAGTGGCGGATGGGGCTCCGGCGGCGCCGCCTCCGGCCACCGGCGAGAAGCCCGGAGCAGATGCGGCGGCCGGCCAGACGCCGGCCAAACCGGCGGCGGATGCCGAGAAGCCGGCGGCCGGCGAACCGGCGGCCGACAAGGAGCCCGTGGCGAAGGACGGCGACAAGCCGGCTGCCACGCCGGAGACAAAGCCCGAGGAAAAGACAGCCTACGAGCCGCTCGACAAGGTCCGTGACGACATCCGCAAGCGGCTCGCCCGCGAGGCGGCCGACAAGAAGCTCGGGGAGATCTTCGACAAGGTGGCGGGCAGGATCGCCACCTATGCCGACGACGTGGAGTTGGCCCTGGGCGTGGGCGAGCCCGTGCCGCCGGCCCCCTCGGTGGAGAAGCTCGCCGCCGAGCACGGCCTGGAGGCGGTGCGGTCCGACTTCGTCGATGCCAGCGACGCGATCGCGGCCGGCGGCGTCGGAACGAGTTTCCAGCTCAGCTTCTCGCAGCCCATGGGCGTGCGGCAGGTGCAGTGGGCCGACATGCTGTTCTCGCCCGACGCGGCCCGCTGGCGGCCCGTGGCCACCCGCGACTTCGCGGGCAACCGCTATCTTTCCTGGAAGACCGAGGACCGGCCGGAGTTCACGCCCGCCTTCGCCGACATGCGCGACGACGTGGAGCAGGTCTGGCGGTTGATGGAGGCGCGGCCGCTGGCCAAGCAGCGGGCGGAGAAGCTGGCCACCGCGGCCGCCGGGAAGGAGCTGACCGCGGCGATTGCCGGCCAGGAAGGGATGGAGGTCACGAAGGTCGGCCCCTTCACCTGGCTGACCCGCGGCACCGCCCCGTTCGGCTCGGCGCCCATGATCTCGCAGCCCGCCGGAGTGCAGATGGCCGGCGGCGAGTTTATGGAGGCCGTCTTCGGCCTCGAGCCGGGCGGCACGGCCACGGCCTTCAACGAGCCGAAGACGATCTGCTACTGCATCCGCCTGGTCGCCTACGAGCCCGAGGAGGCGATCCTCCAGCAGCGGTTCACCGATGATTCCGCCGACCCGCGGCGGCTGGCGATGCTCGCCGACGACGAGGTCCGCGACGTGCGGGACCGCTGGATGGCTGGCATCGAGAAGCGCTACGGCGTGGAGTGGAAGCGCGACCCGCGGTAGGTGTGGCCGGCGGGCCGCCCAGCCCGCCGGGCGACCGTGTGATCAGCGCCGGGGCTTGAGGACCAGCGTCGCCAGCGGCGGCAGCGTGACCGCGACCGAGTGGTCGCGGCCATGGTGCGGCTCGGCCCGGGCGACGAGCGCGCCCGAGTTGCCAAGATTTCCGCCGCCATACCAGGCCGAGTCGCTGTTGAAGATCTCGTCGTAGTCGCCGCCGTGGGGCACCCCCAGCCGGTAGCCGTGGCGGGGCACGGGGGTGAAGTTGCAGCACACGATCAGGAAGTCGGCCGGGTCTCGGGCCCGGCGGATGAACACAAGCACGCTGTCCTGCCAGTTGTGGCAGTCGATCCACTCAAAGCCCGGCCCATCGAAGTCGAGCTGGTGGAGGGCCGGCTCGCGGCGGACGAGGTCGTTGAGATCGGCGACCGTGCGCGACAGGCCCCGATGGCTCTCCCACTCCAGCAGGTGCCATTGCAGGCTCTCGTCGAAGTTCCACTCCGTCCACTGCCCGAACTCGCCCCCCATGAAGAGCAGTTTCTTGCCGGGGTGGCACCACATGTAGGCGTAGAGCAGCCGCAGGTTCGCGAACTTCTGCCACAGGTCGCCAGGCATCTGGCCGAGCAGCGAGCCCTTGCCGTGCACCACCTCGTCGTGGGAGAGCGGCAGCACGAAGTTCTCGTGGAAGGCGTAGATCAGGCTGAAGGTGAGCTCGTCGTGGTGATACTTGCGGTGCACCGGGTCGTGCCGCATGTACCGGAGCGTGTCGTTCATCCAGCCCATGTTCCACTTGAGGCTGAAGCCCAGCCCGCCCACGTAGGTCGGCCGGGAGACGCCCGCCCACGAGGTTGATTCCTCGGCGATGGTGAGCGTGCCGGGAAAATGCGTGTGGGCCTGGATGTTGAACGTCTTGAGAAATTCGATCGCCTCGAGGTTTTCCCGGCCACCGAAGCAGTTCGGCTCCCACTCGCCGTCCTTCCGGCTGTAGTCGAGATAGAGCATCGAAGCCACGGCGTCGACCCGCAGCCCGTCCACGTGGTAGCGGTCGAGCCAGAACAGGGCGGACGAGACGAGATAGTTGGCAACCTCGTTGCGGCCGTAGTTGAAGATCAGCGTGCCCCAGTCGGGGTGCTCGCCCTTGCGGGGGTCTTCGTGTTCGTAGATCGCGGTGCCGTCGAACCGCCGCAGGCCGTGGCCGTCGCGGGGGAAGTGGGCGGGCACCCAGTCGATGATCACGCCCACGCCCGCCCGATGCAGCGCGTCGATCAGCGACATCAGGGCCTGCGGCGAGCCGAACCGGCTGGTGGCGCCGAACAAGCCGATGGTCTGGTAGCCCCAGCTGGCCGAGAGCGGATGCTCGGTGGGGGGCAGGAACTCGACGTGGGTGAAGCCCATCTCCACGACGTAGGGCACGAGTTCGCGCTCGAGGTCGGCGTAGGAGAGCCAGCGGTGGGGATCGTCGCCCGGCCGCCGCCAGCTGCCGAGGTGCACCTCGTACATGTTGAGCGGAGCGTCGAGGGCGTTCTTCGCGGCCCGGGAGGCCATCCAATCGCCGTCCTGCCAGCGATAGGTGGTCAGGTCGGTGACGATCGACGCCGTCCGCGGCGGCACCTCCGCACCGAAGCCGTACGGGTCGGCCCGGTCGCTCGCCGAGCCGGCGGAGTGGACGCGGTATTTGTAGAGCGTGCCGGCGGAGAGCCCCGGCACGAACAGTTCCCAGACGCCGGAGGGGATTCGCTTGTGCATCCGGTGCCCGGAGCCGTCCCAGCCGTTGAAATCCCCCACGATGTCGACGCGGTCGGCGTTCGGGGCCCAGACGGCGAAGTTCACTCCCGCGACGCCGTCGTGGGTCTCCAGTTGGGCCCCGAGCTTCTCGTAGCTCTTCCAGTGCCGGCCCTCGCCTAGGAGGTGAAGGTCGTAGTCGGTGAGCATGGGGTGTCCGAGTCGGGGACGGGCGGGCGAGAGACCGTACAATCGTGCCACACGGCAGGGCTTCACGCGACGAACCGCGGGAATTCCGGTGGGAAAAAGGCTGTCGAATATGACGGTTGGAGGGCCGACGGCGCGTGCGGCCTGCGGGCATCCAGGTGTGGACGCTCGTGGGCGACGCGTCGGGGCTGCCCGTGTCCTCTCGCTGGACGTTCACTGCGGCCCTCCAGGCCTCCGTTCACTGCGTGTCCGCTCGCTTCGCCATCCATGGCTTCGCTCGCTTCCACAGCCCGCTCGAGGGCACGGGCAGCCCCTTCATTTCGT
>CAXNGP010000291.1:0-3810 GCA_964201845.1 Pirellulales bacterium | reverse complement strand
ATCGGGGTTGGCCGGGTTGGCGGCGCTGTTGTCGTACCAGGCCGTGAACACGAGCGTGTTGCCCGCCTGGAGCGGGAGCGGCTCGTGCAGGCGGTAGAGGAGTTGCCAGTTGAAGTCGTACCGCGGGATGTCGAGGAGCGTGGTGCGGTCGCCGTCGGCGCGCACCACCTCGTAGCGGCACGCCTTGCCGCGCACGTGCATGTGCGGGAGGAAGCCTATGAGCGTGGCGTCGAAGGGCAGCCGAAGCGACGCCTCCTCGCGGTGGTCGGTCGCGCCCGGAGGGATCGAGATCCGCGGGTTCACGATCCCCGCCACCCGGACCTCGTGCTTCGGCGGCTCCTTCGTATAGATCACCCCGACGCGGGTGCGGTCGGTCGTGGCCTTGCCGTTCGGCGTGTAGTGCATCTGGAACCGCAGCCTCGCCCCCTTGGGCAGCTTCTTCGCGAAGCCGTCGGGATAGACGAGCGTGTTTTGCCCGGGCACGTATTCGCCCCAGAAGCCACCCCGCTCCCGCGCCGCCTCGTCGCGGGGACCGTCGGCCCCGGCCTCGTCGGAGCCATCCAGATGGATGAGCGCGTGGTGCACCACGTTGCGATCGCCCGGCTGCACCTCGATCGCCTGCACCCAGCGGTCCTCGGGCAGGTCGGTCTCCACGATCACGGTCTGGTAGGGCATCACGCCCGTCGCCTTCACCGCCACCGGCTCGGCGAACTCGAAGACGGCGTCGGGGGTGCCGATCTGCCAGCCCTCGGGAAACTTCCGGGCCGTCGGCCCCTCGGCCGGATCGCCTTTCGGCCGACCGCCGGCGAGCCAGTCCAGGAGATCACGCTTCTCGGCCTCGGCCAGCGAGCGGTCGTTCGCCCACGGGGTGTGGACGCGGCCCGTCTCGGGATCGGGGGGCGTCGGGGCGGCGAACCAGGGGGGCATGGTGCCGCGGTCGATCACCTCCCGCACCATCCCCGCGTGGGCCACGAGGTCGTCGTAGGAGTCGAGGGGGAACGGGCCCACGCCGCCGTCCCGGTGGCATTCGACGCAGTGCCGCGCCACGATCCGGGAGACCCGGCCGTGATAGGTGACGGCGGCGGTGGCTGGCCCTTCGGCCGGGCGGTCAAGCACGCATCCCGGCGCCTCGGTGGCCGCGACGGGCGCCGGTTCGCCGGCGCGGATCGCGGCCAGCGCGTCGGCGAGGTAGCGGCGGCGCGGCGCGTCGATCGCGTAACCGAAGCCGTATTGGTCGTCGATCGCGCCGTGATACGCGACGGTGCGGTCGGGGGCGAGCACGACGACGTCGGTCGTGGTGACGGCGCCGAGAGCGGCGGCGAGCCGGCCCTCGGGATCGTGTACGTAGCTTGCCCGGTCGGTGAGTTCGGCGGCGGCCAGCATGTCGGCCGGCTTGTCGGTCGCCACCGGGTTGACGAGGATCCAAGCGACGCGGTCGCCGCTCGACTCCCTCAACTCGGCGAGCCGCGGCAGGTACTTGCGGCTGAGCGGGCAGCTCGTGCTCGTCATCGCGAAGACCACGATTTTTCCGCTGGCGATCTCGGCGAGGGAACGCGACTTTCCTTCGAGGTCCGTGAACGTCAGGTCGCCCACGTGGCGGCCGATGCCGTGATCGCCCGGCCGGACGGGTCGGGGCCCTTCGCGAACCGGCGGCTCCGCCGTCGCGGGCGCGGCCGGCCCGGTGTCGCCGCCTGCCGGGGCCGTGTCAGTGCCGGGGCCCCGCAGATCACGAAGCACGCCCTTCCGCACCGCCTCGACTGCCTCGGGCCTGGTGATCGCGCCGTCGCCGTCGAGATCAAGCCGCTTGAAAATTGCCGCCGCCGGCAGCTCGTCGGGCGTCACCTTGGCGTCGCCGTTGCGGTCGAGCTGGTCGAACCGCTGCGCCAGCCGCTGCTGGGCGACGGCCCGGGTTGCGATCCAACCGCCGGCGACGGTGACGAGGACGGCACCGATCAGGAGTGAGGGGCGACGCGTGGCCATGGTTCGTCCTTCAACGGCCCCGGGCGGTCGGGGTTTCGGCATCACGCCCGGTCCACCGCCGTTGTGCACCAACCTTCAGCCCCCAAGCCGACTCGGGGCCATTATGATACCGCCCTCACGTCATTGGTAGCGGAGCCCCGCCAGCCGTCTCACCCTGCATCCAAACGTTAGGAGATCCCGTGAATCAGTGTTTCCGTCGATTCGTGGTGACGGTCCTTGTAGCCCTGTCGCTTGCGGCGATGCCGGTGCTGGCGGAGGAAAGCAAGTCGATTGCCCGTCCGGATGGCAAGCCGGCCGACATGGCCAAGCCGGTGCAGGTCTTCATCCTGCTCGGTCAGTCCAACATGGTCGGCCTCGGCAAGGTGAAAGGCGGCGACATCGGTCTGGAGCATGCGGTCAAGGATAAGAAAAGGTATCCCTACCTCGTCGACGACGCCGGCAAGTGGACGGAGCGGAAGGACGTCCGCTTCGTGCAATACATGTCCGGCAAGGGGCCGCTGCGGAACGAGTGGATGACCGTCGCGGGGAACAATCTCGGGCCGGAATACGGGATCGGCCATGTGCTGGGCAACAAGCTCGACGCCCCCGTGATGATTCTCAAGTGCTGCATCGGCAACCGGGCTTTGGGCTGGGATCTCCTGCCGCCGGGAACCGCGCGGCGCGAGTATGTCTCGAGGGACAAGGCGGGCGTGGAGAAGAAGCTGGTCTACGCCGGCTACAAGGACAAGCCGGAGTCGTGGGACATGGATCCGGCCAAGGGCCTCCAGACCGAACCCGCGCCCTGGGTAGACAAGAAGGGCAAGGCGATCGACTGGTATGCCGGCAAGCAGTGGGATTCCGACATCGGCGACGCGAAGAAGGCCCTGGCCGAACTCGAGAAGCACTATCCGGAAGCCAAGGGCTACGAGGTCGCGGGCTTCTTCTTCTGGCAGGGTGAGCGAGACGCCGGCAACGCCGGTCACGCGGCCCACTACGAGCAGAATCTCGTCGCCTTCATCAAGGCCTTGAGGAAGGAGTTCAACGCTCCCAACGCGAAGTTTGTCTGCGGCACGCTCGGCGAATCCGTGAAGGGCAGCAGCGGACCGGGTGGCGACGTTCTCGGCGGGCATCTCGCCGTGGACGGCACGTCGGGCAAGTACCCCGAGTTCAAGGGCAACGTGGCGACCGTCTACACGCATCCCATGGCCCAAGGCGGCAGCGGCAACGGCCACTACGGCGGCAAGGCCGAGGTCTACATGGACGTGGGTGAAGCCATGGGCCAGGCGATGGTCGGGCTGTTGCAGGGAGCGAAGTAGCCGCCGCCGAGGGGCCGGCCTGACCGGGGAAGGACCCTGCGCTGGCGGACATGCCATCGCTCTGGCTATCCTCGATCAGGTTGGACGTGTCGCGGGTGCGACCCTGGAGCCCGGTGACGATGACCCGATTCCACTGCCGCCGCCTTCAGGCAGACCTACCCCGCGGTGAGGCTCGTCGCTGGCTGCCGGTGGTCGCCGCCCTGCTAGCCATCATCCCGGCGGGGGCACGCGCCGCTGACGATGCCGCAGCCGACCCGCGGGGCCTCGAGGTCTTCGCCACGCACCTGCGTCCGCTGCTCGCCCATCGCTGCGGCTCCTGCCACGGGGCGGGGAGCGTGGAGGGGGAGTTCGATCTCTCGACCCGCGAGAGCCTGCTCGCGGGGGGCGCGAGCGGCGTGGCCGTGGTGCCGGGTAAGGCTGCCGAGAGTCGGATGTATCGCCTCGCGGCCCGGCTCGAGGAGCCGCACATGCCGGAGGAGGGCGACTCGCTCACCGCCGAGGAACTGGGGTGGCTCGCCGAGTGGATCGACCGCGG
>CAXNGP010000290.1:0-3810 GCA_964201845.1 Pirellulales bacterium | reverse complement strand
GGCACCCTGTATCGCTTCTGGTGCCCCCCGGACGTCGATTCGCTGATCGACGAGGAGGCCTTCAGGGCCGACGAGCGGATCCCCTACTGGGCGAACGTGTGGGAGTCGGCGCTGGTCCTGGCCGAGGAGTTGGCCCTGATGGACGGAGCGGGTCGCCGCTTTCTCGAGCTTGGCTGCGGCCTCGGCCTGCCGGCGGTGGTGGCGACCCGGCGGGGTTTCACCGCCACGGCCAGCGACTACGAAGAGGCCGCGCTCGAGGGCGTCCGCTACAACGCCGACCGCAACGGGGCCCACGGCCTAGCCGTGCGGCTGGTCGACTGGCGGCGTCCGCCCGACGACCTGGGCCGGTTCGACCTGGTGACGGCCGCCGACGTGCTCTACGAAAAGCACCACGCCCTGGCGCTCACCGGGATGCTCACGGCGACGCTCGCGGCCGACGGTCTGGCCCTCGTGGCCGATCCCGGTCGGGCGCGGGCCGCGGAGTTCGAGCCGGCCGCCGCTGCCGCCGGCCTCGCCGTGGAAAAGCTGCCGGCCCGCCGGCCGCTGGGGGCGACCGACGGGCCGGCGATTGACATCTATCGCGTCACGCGACCAGCCGCATCTCGGGCACGACACCCGTGATGCCGATGATGAACTCCTCGAAGATCTTCACGTCGAGGGCCGAGGCGGTGTCGGCCTCGGGGTGAAACTGCACGCCGATCGCCGTCCAGTTCTCAACGGTGCTCTCGATCGCCTCCACCACGCCATCCGGGGCCCGGGCGGTCACGCGGAAGCTCGGGGCCAGGTCGTCGATCGCCATGTGGTGCATGCTGTTGACCCGGATCTCGCCGTCGCCGTAGACCCGCTCCATGACCGAACCGGGCTCGACCAGCAGGGCGTGGCGGTGGGCCAGGTCGGTCGGGTCCTTGTGGGGGATGGCCTTGGGCAGATCCTCCGGCAGGTGGAGAAAGAGCGTTCCCCCTTCCGTGATGTTGAGCAGCTGCATGCCGCTGCCGACTCCCAGCACCGGCATGTGGCGGGCGCAGATGTGCTTGGCCAGGAGACGGTCGAAGTCCTCGCGCCGGGGCTCCATGACGCGGACCGACGGATGGGGCATGTAGCCGTCGCGGCGCGGGTCGAGGTCACCGCCGCCCACGAGCACGATCCCGTCGAGCATGTCGAGCACCCGGACAATGTCGTCCTCCTCGCCCAGGGGGGGCAGGATCACGGGGATGCCGCCCGAGGCCAGGATCCCGTCGTAGTAGCCGGCCGCGACGAACGAGAGCGCGGCGTGCTCCTTGCGGGCGGAACGGTAGTCGGTGTTGATGCCGATCAGGGGCTTGGCAGCCATCGAGGTCCTCCGTGACAGGGAATCGAACCGGCTCCCATCCATGGGTACCGGGCCGCGCGGTCGCGACGGGGGCCGAACTTATTCCCGACAAGGCCGATTGCAACGATTATTTCGATTTTGTGGTTTGTGCGGGCTGCCGCCACAAGATCGTGTGCTAGCACGGGGCGTGCTAGCAGATCGGGGGCTCGGGGTCCATCGATGCTTTCCGGCGCTCGAGCGGCGGAGGTGCGATAGAAGCCCCCCGGCGCGAGCCGGGGGGATGCCGCGATCCATGCCAGTTGCCGCCGCGGGATCGTCGGTGCTGGCCGGCGTCATCCCCCTTGCTTGCGCAAGGGGGCTTTGATCGCCATTCGCCTGCCGTGACCCACCCTCAGGCTCCGATCCACGTGGCGTTTCTGAAGCTGCGAAACCAGGTTCGCTGCCGCTTGGCGAGCTGTCGGGTGCGGGCCTGGGTGCGGCGGATCGCCTCGGCGCGGTCGATCCGGCCCGCGAGCAGGTCGATCGCCTCGGTGTAGCCGGCGGCCTGACTGGCCGTGGGGCCGATGCCTCCCGGGGCCGCCAGGGCTGCGGCTGTTTCTTCAACGATTCCGCCGGCAAACATCGCCTCCACGCGGCGGTCGATCCGCTCCGCAAGGGCCGGCCGGGAGACGTCGAGGATCATCAGTCGAGATTCGAAGCGCGGGTCGGGGTCCGGGGCGTGCGCCGCCGAGAGCGGCCGGCCGGTGAGGGTGGCCACCTCCAGGGCCCGGACGAGCCGCTTCGTGTCGCGCGGGTGGATGCGGGCGGCCGCAGTCGGGTCGAGGGTGCTGAGCCGAGCGTGGAGGGCTTCCGGGCCGTCGTCCGCCGCCTCGGCAAGCATTTGGGCCCGAAGGCCCGGATCGGCAGCCGGCAGCGGCGCCAGCCCGTCGCGGAGGGCGCGGAGGTAGAGGGGCGTGCCGCCTACGAACAGGATTCGGCGGCCCCGCGCCCGGCAGTCGGCCACGGCCTCGGCCGCATCCGCCAGCCAGGCGGCCACGCTGAAGGTCTCCCCGGGCGACACGAGGTCGAGGCCGTGGTGGGGCACGGCGGCCCGGTCGGCCGCGGAGGGCTTCGCCGTGCCCACGTCGAGCCCCCGGTAGACCGCCATCGAGTCGACGCTCACGATCTCGGCCCCGAGCCGGCGGGCCAGCGGGACCGCCAGGGCCGACTTGCCGGCCCCGGTCGGGCCCGAGAGAAACCAGCAGTCTTCGCCAAGTGGCGGGCGAATCTCCCCGGAAGAGCCCGGAGGGCATGCTAGAGTTGGCAGGCTCGCTGTCGGCGGCCGGAGCGGATCCGGCGGCCCGGCGTCACCATCGGCCGGCAGCGGCCCCGGAGCGGTTCGTGGCGGATTCCCAGGCATCGAAGCGGCAGGTGGGCGAGGTGCTCGAGGCGCTCGAGCAGGTGATCGCCGCGCGGAAGGGGGGCGACGCCAGCCGATCCTACACCGCCAAACTGCTCGCCGGCGGCGCGGCGGCCGCCGGGGCGAAGGTGACCGAGGAGGCCGAGGAACTCGTCCGGGCGGCAACGGACGAGACCGACGACCGCGTCGTGGCCGAGGCCGCCGATCTCATCTACCACATGCTCGTGCTGCTGGCCTGCCGCGAAATCCCGCTCGAGCAGGTCGAATCCGAGCTGGCCCGGCGATTCGGCGTGTCGGGGCTCGCGGAAAAGGCGGCCCGCACCGCGAAGGGAGATGCATCATGAGCGATCACGGCGGCGACTGGCTCCTGCGGATCGGGATCCCGAGCAAGGGGCGGCTGGCCGAGTTGGCGGCGCAGTTGCTCGTCGACGCGGGGCTCTCGTTTCGGCGCACGGAGCGGAGCCTGTTCGCCCGCTGCAAAGACATGCCGGTCGAGATCACCTTCCTGCGGACCGACGACATCCCCGTGCTCGTCGCCGAGGGGGCGATCGGCCTGGGCATCACCGGGGCCGACCTCGTGGCCGAGAGTGGCGCCGAGCTGGTGCACCGCCTGGACCTGGGCGTGGGCTCGTGCCGCCTGGCGCTCTGCGTGCCCGACGACGCCACGATCGCCGACCCGCGGCAGTTGGCCGGCCGTCGGGTTGCCACGAGCTTCCCGCGGATCACCCGTGGCTGGCTCGCCGAACGGGGCGTGACCGACGCCCACTTCGTGGAGCTTTCCGGCAGCGTGGAGGTGATGATCACGCTCGGCGTGGCCGACGCGATCGTGGACCTCGTCGAGACGGGCAGCACGTTGGCGGCCAACCGGCTCCGCGTGCTCGACGAGATCGGCCGCTACGAGACGGTGCTGGTGCAGGATCCGAACCTCTCCCACCCCGAACTCGCCGACCGGATCGTCCGCCGGCTCGAGGGGATCGTGATCGCCCGCGGCTGGTCGCTGCTGGAATACAACGTGCCCCGGGCCCGGCTGGCCGACGCGGAGCGGATCACGCCCGGCTTCAAGTCGCCCACGGTGATGGCGCTCGAAGACTCGAACTGGTGC
>CAXNGP010000289.1:0-3827 GCA_964201845.1 Pirellulales bacterium | reverse complement strand
CCCGCAGCGAGCTCGTGCGACTCGAGGCCGAGCCCCGCCCGGAGAAGATCCCCGTGCTCGCCGCCACGGTCGACGAGGCCCGGGCTCTCGTCGTCCTTGAGACCGACGCCCTCAAGCGGGTCGAAGAGACCTACGCCCGCAAGGTCGCGACCGAGCAGGAACTCATCGAACGGCGGGAGGCGCTCGCCGCGGCCAAGGCGGCGCTGGCCCGCACGCAGGCGGAACTCGACCTGCTCGAGGCCGGCTCCTGGCAGTATGACCGGGATGTCTCCAAGTCGGCGCTGACTCGTGCCGAAGCGGAAGTGGCCAAGATCGAGGTCGAGCTCGATCGGCTGATCGTCCGGGCCCTCGTCACCGGTCGCGTACTGCAGGTCAATGTCCGCCCGGGCGAGTTCGTGGGCACGCCGGCCAACCAGCCGCTGGTGATCCTCGGCAACACCGAGAAGCTCCACGTCCGCGTCGACATCGACGAGTACGACATCCCGCGGTTTCATGCGGGGCTGCCCGCCGTGGCCGTGCCCCGCGGCAACCTGCAGGAGAAATACCCGCTCGAGTTCGTGCAGGTGGAGCCGTTCGTCGTGCCGAAGAAGTCGCTCACCGGTGACACCACCGAGCGGGTCGACACCCGCGTGCTCCAGGTGATCTACGAGTTCGACCCGGCCGGCAAGCCGCCGTTGTTCGTGGGGCAGCAGGTCGAGGTGTTCATCGACGTCGCCCCGAGAAATGGGGCAGATTGAGGGCTTTTCCCGGCGGCAAAGCCGGGTTGCGGTCGACTGTGACGGCTGCGACATTCCCGCGGCTTCGATGATCGCATCTTCCCGTCTTCCTGCCGCGGCCCCGCGGCGGTGCGCTGCGGCGCTCCGTCTGGCGATCGCCTGCGCGATGCTGGCGATGCCGTCGGCCGCCCCGGGCGACGATGGCGGAGCCGGCGAGCCGGCTGGGGCCGACGTGCCCGGCGGAATGTTTCTGCCCGCGCCCGACGGCTCGGCCATGTGGCGGCAGACGCTCGCCACGATCGCGGCCGACTGGCCCGTGGTGCGGGCCGTCGAGCCCGACTTCACGGCCGTGCCCCCGCGGGCCGGGCTGATCGAGTCGGCCTGGGTCGAGCCGCCCGGGGGAGCCCAGCCGGCCTGGCCGCCGAAGCGTCAGCGGGTCGTGGTGCGGGTGGTTCCCGCCATCGGTGGTGCCTGGGTCGATGCAACGGTGCAGACCGAGTCGCTGGCGGCCCCAACGCAGCAGGGGGAGGGAGTCGACACGGCGGGCGGCTGGCAGTCGCGGAATCGTCCCGACAGTTTCACCGTCGAACTTGCCGCCCGGCTCGCACCCACCGCCGATCCGGTCTACTCCCTGCCGCCGTTGGAGGCGGAGGAGATGCTCGCCCCGCCCGCGACAGAACTGCCCTGGTCGAAGAGCCGTTTTCCGCGGCTCTCCCGGGCCGGGCACAAGATCTGGGAAGACTATCGCAACTTCTACGACTGCCAGAGCCTCGTCTGCACCACGGCGGCATTCGGGGCCGGCGCCCTCATGGCCAACACCGGCTTCGACGACACGATGCAGGCCGCCTGGATCCGCGGGGTCGAGCCGACAGGGCTGGGAACGTTCTTCACCGGCTGCAAAGACATCGGTGAGGGCCGCTACGCACTCTCGATCTTCGGCGCGGCGGCCGCAACCGGCCTCGTGTTCGAAGGCAATCCGGTCGGTGACGTGGTGGGCGAGTGGGGCTCACGATCACTCCGGATCTTCGTGGTGGGGGCGCCGCCGGTCTACGTGCTCCAGATGGCGACCGGGGCCTCACGGCCGGCGGAAGACGTCGGCAGCAAGTGGCACTTCTGGAACGACAACAACGGCGTCAGCGGCCACGCCTTCGTGGGCGCGATCCCCTTCCTGGCCGCCGCCGAGATGGTGGAGAGCCCGCTGCTCAAGGGCACGCTCTACGTCTGCTCGACCTTCGTGGGCTTCTCGCGGATGACCACCGACTCCCACTATCCGTCCCAGGTGTTCCTGGGCTGGTACCTCGCCTGGGCCAGTGCCCGGGCGGTGGACGCGACCGAGATGCACTTCGCCGGCATGGAAGTGCAGGTGGTGCCGGTCCCCATCGGCGACCTCGGCGGCATCGGCGTCACGACCGCGTGGTGACGGCCTTCCGGCGCCGGGGCAGGACGGCCGCTGCGGCCAGACCGATCGTGGCCAGGACCGCCGTGGCCGGCTCCGGCACCGGCACCACGTTCCAGGCCACCCCGTAGGTGGTGTCGGTGACCGGCGTCTCGGCGAGATTGTAGAGTTGGTCGAGTCCGGCGACGTGGAGGCTGTAGACGCCCGCCTCGGCCACCGCGAACCGGAGAAACTCGGTCGTGCTGTAGGTGGCGATCGAGCGGGCCACGAGTGACCCGGCGCCGCCGTCGTCCCGCCAGACCTCGAGCGAGAGATCGCTCAGCGCCACGTCGGCCGCTGACGCGAGCGTGCTGCCCACCGTCCGATCCGCGAACCAGGTGAGCGAGGCCGTCAAGTTGTCGCCGGCGGCCAGCGGTGTGCCGAGTTGGTAGACATTCAGGCGACCGCTCACGGCATCCGCGTCGGACAGCACGCCGCCGAGATCCCAGCCACGCAGCGCCAGCCCCGAGCCACCTCCCGTCCCGGGCACGCCGAGCGTGGTGCCGATGCCGGCGTAGACAGTCGTCAGGCCGTCGATCGTGGTGCTGAACGGGTCACCGACGTAGACGCGGTAGGTGGCGTCGAGGTCCAGGATGCCCGCCCCACTGGCATGGTCGAGCGCCTGCGTGGTCGTGATCACGCCGTCGGCCGTCACCTGGCCGTTGGTCCAGGAAGCGGGCTGCTCCGCTCCGGCCAGCAGGGCCGCCTTGATGACCCGCGGATCCAGCATCTCGGTGGGGGCGACGCCCCCGTCGACGAACAGCCGGGCCGCATCCACCATCAGCGACGCCCCGCCGGCGACGACCGGGGCCGCGAAACTCGTGCCGCCCAGGTTCGGAATGTAATAGGTGCCGGCACCGTTGGTCTCGTCGACGCCCGAGGTGTGGCCGCCCGTCACGCCGCCGTAGAACGCCATCGTCAACGGGTCGCCCGGGGCGGCGATGTCAACGGTGGGGCGGATATCGGGGATCGTGGTCGTGGTCGCCGGGTTGTAGAAGTCACCGGGGCCGCGGCTGGAGAAGTCGGCCACGAGACCGAAGGGCGGGTTCAGGTTGTCGCCCGTGAGCGCCGCCACGGCGATGCCGTTGTAGCCCGAGGCGGGGCCCCCCACCGTGTTGGCCGTCGGCCCCTCGTTCCCGGCCGCGATGACGGTGACGACCTTGCCCTCCAGCGCGAGGGCATCGATGGCGATCGTTTCGGTGACCTTCCCGGCGGAGTCACCGTATCCCCAGCTGCTGTTGACCACGTCGGCCCGCCGCGTCGCTCCGCCGGTCTCGATGCCCGTCCGCATCGTCGTCACGTAGGGGTAGAAAAAACTCGCGTCGGTGATGTCGAACGACCCCGTGTATTCGGTGCCCGAGGTCGGGATCCAGGCGGTGGCGATCGAGCCGGACCAGAGCTGCGACGTCGGGGCGATGCCATCCTGGTAGGTGAACTGTCCGGTGCCGCCGATCGCCTGGCCGACGAACGTGGCGTGCCAGTCGAACTGGCCGAGTTGGGTGCCGCCCGCACTCACGATCGCCGGGTCGGCGATGTACTGCGACACGCGTCCGAGGAGCGTCTCGTGGCCGTTCCAGATCGCTCCGGCCTCGATGTTGGCCACGACCGCCCGGCTGCCGCCGAAGCCGAGATTGTAGAAGGTGTTGGCGCCCACGACGTCGTTGACGTAGGCGCCA
>CAXNGP010000288.1:0-3832 GCA_964201845.1 Pirellulales bacterium | reverse complement strand
CACACGCCCGACTTTGCGCAGGTGGGAAATCCGGGTGTCTATTGGGCCGCGGTCACGATCGCGTTGGTCGCTTCGCTCCAGGCCCTCCTCACCACCGAGGCCGTCGACCGGCTCGACACCCGCCGCCGCACCACGCCGGCCAACCGGGAGCTCGTGGCCCAAGGGGTGGGCAACTGCGTGTCGGGGCTGCTCGGTGGGCTGCCGCTCACCTGCGAGATCGTGCGGTCGAGCGTCAACGTCGACGCGGGGGCCCGCACCAAGCGGGCGGCGATCGTGCACGGGCTGCTCCTGCTCGCGGCGCTCGCGATGTTCCCGCGGGCCATCAACCAGATCCCGCTCGCCTGCCTGGCCGCGATCCTGATCACCACCGGCCTGCGGCTCGCCAGTCCGGCGGTGTTTCGCGAGATGCGGCGGGCCGGCCGGTACCAGTTGGTTCCGTACCTGATCACGCTCGTGGCGATCGTGTTCACCGATCCGCTTCAGGGCATCCTGATCGGGCTGGTCGTGAGCCTGGGCTTCATCCTCTGGAGCAACCAGCGACGGCCGATGCGGCTGGTGGTGGAGCATCATCTCGCCGGCGACGTGACCCGGGTGGAGCTGGCCAACCAGGTGAGCTTCCTCAACCGGGCCGAGCTCCGGCGGGTGCTCGACGGCATGCCCCGCGGCCGGCACGTGCTGCTCGACGCCAGCGAATCGGTCTACATCGACCCCGATATCCTCGAGACCGTTCGCGAATACCGCGACTCGATCGCTCCCGCCCGCGGGGTGCACGTGAGCACGAAGGGCTTCCGGCCGAAATACGGGATCGCCGACGTGATCAACTTCGTCGACTTCTCGAGCCGCGAGTTGCAGCAAGACCTCACCCCGGAGCGGGTGCTCGACTACCTGCGGGCCGGCAACGAGCGGTTCCGCACCGGCACCCAGCTCAAGCGCGACCTCGGCCGGCAGATGGTGGCCACCGCCGTGGGCCAGCATCCGGTCGCCGTCGTGCTCTCCTGCATCGATTCCCGGTCGCCGGCGGAGATCCTCTTCGACATGGGTCTGGGCGACATCTTCAGCGTGCGGGTGGCGGGTAACGTCGCCACCGACGAGGTACTCGGGAGCATGGAGTTTGCCTGCGCCGTCGCCGGGGCGAAGCTCGTGGTCGTGCTCGGCCACACCCGCTGCGGGGCCGTGAACGCGGCCGTGCAGGCGGCCTGCCATCCGGAGGTGCCGGTGGCGCCCGAGTGCGTGCATCTGGCGCCGATCATGGAGAGCATCGGCAAGTCGGTCGATGCGGGCTCGTGCCGGCTCGTGGCTGACGCGGCCCAGGAGGGTCTCCAGACGCGTTTCCAGGAGGTGGCCGACGACGTGGCCGCCAAAAACGTGGCCCGGGTGGTCGCGGAGATCCGCCGCCGCAGCGGCGTGCTCGACCGCCTCATCCGGGAGGGCCGCGTGGGCATCGTGGGCATGGTCTACGACGTGGGCAGCGGCACCACCCGGATCGTGCCCGACACGCTCGCCGGCCTGCCCTCCGACGCCGCCATGCCCGCCTGACCGCCTGACCGCCTGACCGCCTACGCGGGGGGCTTTTATTGAGGCCGCCGGCGCGTGGCGTGGGGATGGGCCGAGAGGCACCGGTGGTCGTCGAGCCCCACCACGTCGAGCCGGCGGCCCGCCCGCGCGAAGTCGTGGGAGAGCTCCTCGAGCTTCTCCATCACGCTGTGGTCCACCAGCCACGTGCCGGCGAGGTTCACCACCACGTCGTTGCCCTGCAGCAGGCCCAGCTGCACGATCTGGCGGCGGAAGGGCAGCCAGTTGCTGAACACGGCCGAGCCGGCGGCCTCGATCTGCACGGTCTGGTCGTCGAGCGTGGTCACCTGCAGAAACGGTTTGAAGAACGAGTTGAGCGGCACGCCGTTGGCCGCGTGGATCACGAACTTCAGCGCGATCCCGACGCCCACGCCGACCAGCAGGTCGGTGAGCAGGACCGCGATGATCGTGGTCACGAAGATGGCCAGCTGCTCCGGGCCGATCCGGAACACGTTGAGAAACTCCTTGGGCGAGGCCAATCGGGCCCCGGTGTAGACGAGCATCGCGGCCAGGGCGGAGAGCGGGATCATGTGGACGATCCCCGGCGCGAAGGCCACGAACGCAAGCAGAAAGAGGCCGTGCCAGAGGTCGGCGAAGCGGGTCCGGGCCCCGGCATCGAGGTTGGCCTTGCTGCGTACGATCTCCGAGATCATCGGTAGGCCGCCGATCGCCGCCACGACCACGTTGGCCGTGCCCACCGCGAGCAGGTCGCGGTTCATGTCGGTCTTGCGCCTCCACGGGTCGAGCAGGTCGATCGCCTTGGCCGAAAGCAGCGACTCGACGCTGCCCACCAGAGCGAACATCACCACCCACCAGGCGGCGGCCAGCCGCGTGGCCGGGGACGCGAACACTGAGAAGTCGGGGAGGGTGACGGCCGCCAGCAGGTTTTTCGGCACGCTCACCAGGAACGACTTGCCCACGGGATAGTCGTGGCCGGCGAAGTGGTAGTAGTGATCGTGGGCCAGGTCGAACCACAACCCCAGCGGCACGGCCACCGCCAGGACGAGCAGTTGGGCCGGCACGAGCCGCAGCCACGCGGGCCGAACCCAACGCCGGACAAATGGCCAGCCGAACAGAATCGCGAGGCTCGCGACGCCGATCACCGCGATCGCCGGGTTGATGCCGGCGATCTCGGCCGGCAGGTTGGTCAAGGTTTCGAGCGGCTCGCCCGGCGGTTTTTCGCCGAACACCACCGGCAGTTGCTTGAGAAAGATGATCAGCCCGATCGCCGCGAGCATGCCGTGCACGACGGCCGTCGGGAAGAAGTCGGACAGCGCGCCCACCCGCAGCAGTCCGAACACGACTTGCACGAGGCCCGCCACGCAGCCCACCGCGATCACCATCCGGTAGGCGGCCAGGTCGGCCGCCGGATCGGATCCGCCGGTGAAGCCGAACGACTGCATCGCGCCCAGCACGATCACGATCAGGCCCGCCGCCGGCCCCTTGATCGTGAGCTCGGAGTTGCTGATCAGGCTCGTGATGATCGCGCCCACGGCCGCCGTGAAGACGCCGGCCACCGGAGGAAATCCGCTCGCCAGCGAGATCCCCAGGCACAATGGCAGCGCGATCAGGAACACGAGAAACCCGCTCGTGGCGTCGGCCCGCAGGTGGCGGACGAAGCCCGCCACGTCGCCGCGGGGTGCGGGCCCGGTGGCGACGTGGGGAGGCGAGCCGGGGGTTGGGGTGTTCACTGGGGAACTCCGTGAGGGGGATGAGAGGGGGGGTCGTGGGGCACGCCCATCAGCGAGATGCACACCTGCTCGAGCGACTGCACGAACGGGCCGGGCCAGAGCCCCAGGCCGAAGAGCACGGCCAGGAGCAGGGTGAGCGGCAGCCGCTCGCGGCGGAGGATCTGGTGCCGCGGCGCGTCCGGCGTGGCCGGGCCGCCGAAGATCCGGAACCAGCCGCGGACGACGGCGATCCCGGAGCACACCGTGGCCACGATCACGAGCAAGCCCGCGTGGGGCTGGTCGCCCAGGCTGCCCGCCACGATCAGGTCGTCGGCGACGAAGGAGAGCGTGCCCGGGAAGCCGAGGCTCGCCAGGCCGAAGAGCAGGAAGAAGGCGGCCAGGGCCGGCGCGTCGCTGAATCGACCCTGAGCCGAGTCGAGATCGAGCTCCCCGGCCCGGCTCTCGAGCGCCCACGAGACCAGGCCGATGCCGGTGAGCGCCAGCCCGCTCGACACCCAGACCGCCAGCGCCCCGCAGAGCTCCATCGGTAGCCCTCCGGAGAGCCCGGCCAGCACCATCGCCGACTGGCT
>CAXNGP010000287.1:0-3835 GCA_964201845.1 Pirellulales bacterium | reverse complement strand
ACGAGCGGCACGTTCTCCTCCCGGGCGATCCATTCCGCCACGTCGCGGGCATGATACCGCGGCGCGGTGGCCTGCTTGAACGAACTCTCATGCTCCTCGTCGATCACGACCAGGCCCAGCCGCGGGGCCGGCGCGAAGATCGCCGAGCGGGCGCCGACCACGACGTTCACCCGGCCGGCCGCGATCTCCCGCCACTGGCCGTGCCGCTCGGCCGCTGTCAGGTGGCTGTGGAGCACCGCCACCGTGCCGAAGCGAGCCCGGAACCGGTCGCACGTCTGGGGTGTGAGGCTGATCTCGGGCACGAGCACGATCGCCTGCCGCCCAAACGAGATCGTCTCCTCGACCGCCTGCAGATACACCTCCGTCTTGCCGCTGCCGGTCACGCCGAACAGCAGGATGGTCTCGTGCCGCCCCGCGCGCATCGCGCCCGAGATCGCCCCGAGGGCCGCGGCCTGCGCCGGCGAGAGCGTTTCCGGGCGGTCGTGGGCGATGGGCCGCCGCGCGGCCCCGGCGGGCTTCACGATCGTGCCCGCCTCGCGGAGCAGCCCCGACTTCGCCAGCCGCATCACGACCGCCCGGCTGGCCCCGGCGGCCTGGGCGAGCTGCTCCGCCGTGGCCGGCTTCCCCGCCGCCGCGAGCACCCGCGCCTGGGCGGGCGTGAGCTTGCGGGCCGGCTCGCCCTCGCCGGCGACGAACAGCGTCGCAACCCGCGACTTTTGTCGCAGCCGCACGCCCGCCGGCAGCACCGCCTCGAGCACCTCGCCGCGCCGGGCCATCCATCGCTCCGCCATCCATTCGGTCAGCGCGAGCATCCGCCGCGAGAGCAGCGGCTTGTCGTCCTCGACCCCGGCCACCTCCTTGAGCGGCGCTTGCGGCAGCTCGCCCGAGCGCACGGCCACGCAGTAGGCCAGCCGCAGCCGGTTGGCCCGGCCCAGCGGCACCCGCACGCGGCGGCCCGGCTCGACCGTCGCGGCCAGTTGCTCCGGCACCAGATAGTCGAGCGGCTTGTCGACCCCGTCGGGGAGCACGACGGTCGCGATCGTGCCCACCCGCAGATCGTCCTCGGCCCACGCGGGCCGGTGCTCGAAGAGATCCCGCTGGGTGGGCTGGTCGGGCGGCATGCGAGTGATTCTAGGGGATGCTCTCCAGGTGGGCTCGGGAGCGCCCGTGCCCGTCGCCGGACGTTCGCTGCGGCCCTCTGGGCACGGGCGCCCCCTCGCGACCCGTTCAGGTTCTTTGGCACTGAGATCCTGAGTAGGCTGGGAGACTGAAGTCGCTTTTGTTCAACGGGCGACGAGGCATCCATTGGAAAAACCTCATGCGGATCGGTGTGTTCGGCGGGAGCTTCGATCCGGTGCACTTCGGACACCTGATCGCCGCCGAGTGCGCCCGGGAGCAGGCCCGGCTCGACCGGGTCGTGTTCGTGCCGGCCGCCGCTCCGCCCCACAAGCCGGGCCGGATCCTGGCCGAGGGCCGGCACCGGCTCGAGATGCTGGCGCTCGCGATCGGCGGCCACGACGCCTTCAGCGTCTCACCCCTCGAACTCGACCGGGGCGGCACGAGCTACACGGTCGACACGCTCACGACGCTCGCGGCGGCGCACCCAGGCGATGCGCTCGTGCTCCTGCTCGGGCCAGACGCGTTGGCCGGCCTGCCGACCTGGCGGGAGCCGCGGCGGATCGCGACGCTGGCCGAGATCGTGCCGGTCGAGCGCGTCCCGCTCGACGACCTTTCCGCGGCGGTGGCCGACGGCGAGCTCGCCGACCCGCTCGGCCCCGAGGCCGTGGCCGCGTTGCTCGCCCGGCGCGTGCGGATGCCGGCCATCGGCATCCGGGCCACTCACCTCAGGGCCTCCATCGCGGCCGGCCAGAGCATCCGCTACCGGACGCCCCGCGCCGTCGAGCGATACATCGCCACGCACGGCCTCTATCGGTGACCGCCGCCCGCCGCCGCGAGCCGCTTGGCGAGGAGCCTGCTCTTGGGCTCGGGCTCCACTCGGGGATCGGCGGCGAGCGCCCGCAGGATCACCTCCAGCCGCTCCGCCGGCCCCTGCTCGAGATTCAGGAGAATGCGTCGCTCGCCCCCCACGACGCACGGCCCACCGGCCAGCTCACCCAGCGGCTCCTCCCGGACGACGTAGCCGATCTCGGCAGCCAGCTGGCGGGCCTCCTCGAGGAGGCCGAGCGTGTCGTGCATGGCCGTGTGTCCTCCGTCTCGTCGCGCAGCGGCCTCACCGCGGCCAGCCGCTCGGCAGGCCCCGCTGCTCGCGGCGGGCATCCATCGCCCGCCGCCACTCGGTGTAGCGTGCCCGCTCCTGCGGCGTGGTGCGATCGATCATCGACTTCCGCCAGCGGTTCCGTTCCTCCTCCGAGCGGCTGCCGCCGGGTCCGCCGGGTCCACCCGGCCCGCCGGACGGCGGAGTCGGCGCCGCAGGAGTGGAGCCAGCCGCCTGGCTCTGGCCGCCGCCAAGGGCGTTGGCCACGGTGCGGCCCGCCTCGAAGGCCTTCCGCATCACCTCCTCCTGGTCGATCTGGCGGTCGATCTCGGCCTGCCGCTTCTCCGGCGGCAGCGCGAAATAGCCGTCGATCCGAGCCCGGAATGCCGTCTGGAACATGCTTCGGCCCGCCTGCTCCGCCTGAGGCCGGAGATGCTCGGGCAGCGCCTCCACCTTCTGCCGGATCTCCATCATCGACGTGGCCATGGCCGCCGCATCGGCGAGGCTCGAAGGCCCGCTCCCCGTGCCGAACCGCTCCCGCGCCTGCTCCTGCAGCGCGATGATCTCGGTCACCCGGGGATCGGTCGTGAATCGGATCCAGCCGGCGAGCCAGGCCACCACGAGCGCGAGCACGGCCAGGAGGCAGAGGCCGAGGGCCCAGATCCATGCCGGCGATCCGCGGTCGTCACGAGCAGTCGGCCGGGCCTTGGATCGAACGCTCGCCGTGCTCATCAGAGGGCTCTCCAAGGCGTGGCCGGTGGTGAACCGACGTCACAGGTTCTCGACGTGCCCGTCGAGGTAGAGGAAGTTGCGGGCCCCCTCGGGCGGAGTCGGCCGGTCGTTGAACTCGCTCTCCCCGCTGCTGGAGAAGAACGAGAAGCCGCCGTGGAAGGCGTCGAACTCGTACAGGATCCAGAGCCGCGCCGAGGAGCCCTGCTGGCCCCGGTAGGTGAGCGCCTCTTCTCGGGTGCGACCAACGGTCTTGCCGGTTGCGGAATCGGTTTGGGTCAGGCGGCGGGCGGGGTATTCGTAGCTCGTCCCCTCGTACGCCGCGTCCTTGTACTCCGGCGGCCGGTCGGCCAGCGACCGGCCGAGCTTCGCGAGCCGCTGCTCGAACTCGGTCAGGTAGGGCTGCGGCCGCACGAAGAAGGCCGAATCGGACGGGCAGCGGAAGCCCTCCCGGTTGTTCTCCATGAAGGGACCGATGGCCGCCACGATGCTCGGCTTGATCGGCCGCTGCGGGGTGAAGAACTCGAGTTCCTGGCTGGGCACGACCGCGGAATCGGGAAACCGCCCCTTCTGACCGCCGCCCGTCTTGCGGTCGAGGTAGAGCTGCATCGCGATCCCGATCTGCCGGAGGTTCGACTTGCAAGCCGTCCGGCGGGACGCCTCCCGCACCGACTGCACGCTCGGCAGGAGCAACCCGATCATCAGGGCGATGATCGCGATCACCACGAGCAGTTCGACGAGGGTGAAACCATGTAGGGGGCGAGGGCATGATGTCTCATGCCCTCTGGGTTGCTGAAGCCGTTTCCCCCTGACATGGAGTTCACGATGATCGCTCGAAGTGATGCGGCCTGTTTTGTTGGAATCGATCTGCACAAGGACACGCTGACGGCG
>CAXNGP010000286.1:0-3839 GCA_964201845.1 Pirellulales bacterium | reverse complement strand
CCAGCGCATCGCCGGGCTCGAACCGGCGGGCTTGTCGGCCCGTCGCCAGGCAAACTTGTCGCCCACCGGCCGGGCGGCGCACCAGCGGCGAAATCGGTCGCGGAGTCGCTCGCGCGGCAGGCTGCAGTAGTGGGCCACGAGTTCCGGCCAGGCGGTGGGCCAGCCTTCGTGCTCGACCAGCGGCCGCGGCTGCCCGAAGGGCAGATCGAATCCGGCGAGCCAGGGGCCGGGCTCCCGGAGCAAGTCCTCGAAGGCCGGGAACGAGTCGAGTTCCCGGACCCGGTCCAGCCGGTAGGCCGGCGACGAGCCCCGTGCGCGGCTGGTCGCGACCCGGCCCACGGCCACGGTGATCGGCTTGCGCGGCCTCGGCGCCGACGTGAAGTCGACGCCCAACACGACGAGTTCCCGATCCGCTCTGCCGGCGTCAGTCGAGGACATTGGGCGGGGGCTGCGGCTTGGCGTTGGGATCGGTCGGCTTGGGGGGTGGCTTCTCGCCGACGGCGTAGCGGCCCAGCCCGATCCGATATTCGTCGGGCGCGGTCATCGGTTCCCAGCCGGCGAGGTAGCCCCGCTCGCCGGCGAGCTGGCGAACCTGGAGGTATTCCTCGAAGCTGTCTGGCCAGACGAAAAACCGCAGCACGTGGGTCTCCGGCTTGAGCCGCCGGAGCGTGCGGGCGAACTCGCCGGTGGGCTTCGCCGCCTCGTCGGCCGACTCCCCGCGGCCTTTCATCCGGGTGAGCACGAGCCGCGTCCAGCGGTTGTTCACGACCTCGAGCGTCATCTCGAAGCCCGCGTCCTTGACAGGCGCCTTGTTGAACTCGTCGGCGAATGTCTTGCCGTCGGCCAGCCAGGTGTCGCCGTCGGGGTCGAGTTTCTTCGACCGGACCACGAAGTCGGCCCGCTTCTGGGCCTTCTCCTGGAGTTCGGGGATGTCGACGAGCCAGATCCGGCCCTCGCGGCAGAGGACGTGAAACTCCTTGACGTTCGGCGGAGCGGGCCGCGGATCGGGCAGCCGGACCTCCTTGGCCGGAGGTATGAGCGGCTTTTCCGTCTGCTCCAGTTCGATCGCCAGCGCCTCCCGCGCGGTCTCGGCTGCCTTGACCGCGGCCGCGGCGGCCGCCGCCGCTTCCTTGGCCTTCCGGTCCGCGTCGGCGGCGGCCTGCTGCATGGTCCGGGCCTTCTCGGCTTTCTCCCGCTCCAGCGCCGTCGCCTTCGCCTCGGCTTGGCGAGCCTCCCGCTCCAGCGTCGCGGCCTGAGCCTCGAGCCGAGCTGCTTCGGCCGCCGGGTCGCCCACCGGTTTCTGCTCCGCGGCGTCGAGGCTGGCCTGCGCGCGGTCGGCGGCGGCCTTCGATTCGGCGGCCTGCTGTTCGATCCGGGCGATCTCCGCCGGATCGATCTTCTCGACCGCCTCGGCGATCCGCTCCGCCGCCTCCTGGGTCGAGAGTTGCACCGTCACCAGCACGATCAACAGGATGCCGACCACGTTGGTGAGCGTGTCGAGCATCGAATCCATGTTGCCGCCGGTGGCGGATGTTCGCGAACGACGTCGTGCCATGTGCGCCTTCCCCGCGGTATTCTCTCGCCGCTATCGCGTGCCCGTCAGATCGAGGGCTCCGGTTCCGGGCAGGGGCACGCGGCCGACGCGTGCGCCCGCCGCCGCGGCCGCCTTTTGCACGACGCCCAGCGTGCCGATGCCCTCCGGTCGGACCAGGATCGTGATCACCGAATCCTTGTCGGCGGCCGCGCGGGAGAGGAGTTCCTTGAACCGCGGATCCGAGGCGACCTTGTCGGCCGCCGCCTCCCACGGCTTCGCCTCGTCATGGACCACGACCTTGGCCTTGTCGACTTCGACGAACCAGCCTCGCTTCGGCCCCGCGCCGCCCTGCGCGGGCGGCAGGATCATGATCTTGCGTTCGATCGGCTTCTTCCGTTCGGCGATCTCGGCCCGGACGCGGGCGGATTCCGCGTCGAGTTGCTTCTTGCGGGCGAGCAGGGGAGCGTTGTCCGGCAGGGCGGCCGACGGCGGGGCGGTCACGACGATCCGCTCCGCCGACGCCAGCTTCGTCCGGGCTTCCGTGGCCTCGCGTTTGGCCTCCTCGACCCGGCGGCGGGCCTCGGCGAGCTTGCGGTCGCCCGCTCCCGCCCGGCTCTCGAGGGAAGCCAGCCGTTTTTCCAGGGCCACCTGCCGGTCCCGCTCCTGGGCGGCCTCTTTTTTCATGTCCTCGATCTTGGCGGCCTCGGCGACGGGCTTGGTGTCCATCTGCTCGAGGACGACGGTCGTGATGATCAGGATCAGGCTTCCGATCAGGCAGCCGAGGATGTCGAGGAACGGAAACAGCGACACCTCTTTCTTCGAACTCTTTCTCCGGCGCGCCATGGGGCCATCCTCGATCCGCGGCCTAGCGGTCCGGACGGCCGCGGAAAATCCTCCACCAGGAGCGTTCGGGGGCCGCCTCCAGGACGATCTGTCGCCCGTCGAGCCGCGCGAGCGTGTCGGCGAGGCTCGTCAGCCCGCGTTCCAGCGCCGCGGTGTATCGCTCGACGTTGCCGGCCGCGTCGGTCATGGCCGTCGCCGCGCGCTCGCGGGCCGCGACGGCGTCGCGAGCGACCATGTCGAGGCTCTCCGAGGCGCGGCGGACCAGGTCGTCGATCCCGCCGATCCGCTCGGTCTGCCGCTCGTGCTCCGCGAGCAGTTTGCCGCTCACCTCCTGCCATCCCTGCTTCACCTGGTCGGCAAGCGACGCGCCGGCGCCGGCCACGTGGTCCCGCCAGCTGGACAGCAACTGCTCCGTCTGGGCCAGCCTCTCGACCTGCCGCGCGTGCTCCGAGAGGAGTTTGGCGTCGACTTCGTTCCAGCCTTGCCGCATGTCGACCAGCATGTCACTGCCGATTTGCTGGAGCGACCGCTTCCAGTCCTCGAGTTGGGCGAGATGCGGCGACATCACCTCCTCGAAGGCCCGACGCATCTCCGCGCGGCTTCCCCCGATGCCCCGTTCGGCGCCGCCGTCCAGGCCATCGTCCAGACGGCGGAGGAGATTCTCGTTCGTGTACTCGTCCACCTGCCCGACCAGGTCGCCCTCGAACTTCTGCAGTCCGCTGACCGGGAACGTGAGGATCATCGCCATCGCGAGCGCGACGAGCGTGGTGTCGAATGCGGTCGCCAGGCCGCCCGTGATGCCCTTCAAGGCCGTCTTGAGGGCCCCGATGTCGCTCGAGCCCTCGAGTGTTCCGGTGAAGCTTCCGACCGCGGTGCTGACGCCGATCACGGTGCCCAGGAAGCCCAGGATGGGAATGGCCCAGATGAACACGTGGAACATCGTGTAACTGGAGTCGACCGCGCTGGCGTCGAGATCGCTCTGGCTCGACAGCATCGTCGCCGTGTCAGGGGCGCTTTTTCGCACCCGAAAGTGCTCCAGACCCCGCACGCAGCGGGTGACCAGGAAGCTGCCCACGGAATCCTTGGGCAGGTTCCGCATGTGCCCGATGAAGGCGTCGATGTTGTCCTGCGTGATCGTTTCACCGATCGAGGCGGGCAGGACGTCGTAGAGCAAGGCCCGCTGCTGCCGGCGAATCTTGAACCACTTCTCGACCAGCATTCCGATCGCCCAGAAGAACAGGAACACCTCCGCGATCGGCACCCAGCCTCCCTGGGCCATCGTCGAGGTGCCGATGAACAGGCGGCCGAGATAGGTCATCTTGCCGTCCTGCCAGGCGATCGGCCACAGGGCGGCGTAGAAGAGGGCCGTGCCCACCACGCCGACGATGATGTGGAACAGCACCCGGATATCGGTGTCGGGGGTGACCGACAGGCCGCCCGTCGACGCCGCTGGCGGACGGGC
>CAXNGP010000285.1:0-3856 GCA_964201845.1 Pirellulales bacterium | reverse complement strand
GCCGAGAGCGTGGCGATCCAGTCGGTGAGCATCGCGCTGCAGCGGCTGCATGGCCGGCGGCCGTCATTGGCCGCGATCACCGCGGCCGTGCGGCACGAATCGCTCACGGGGGTGATGCTCGGGCTGGCGAGCGCCGTGACCGTCGCCCTCGTGGCCCTGGCCTGGCTCGGCCAGCCGACGGTGGCCGTGGCGCTCCTGGGGGGCATCACCGGGGGCGTCGTCTGCGCCGCCGTGATCGGCGTGGCGATGCCCAACCTGCTGCGGCTCTTCGCCCGCGAGCCGCAGGTGGCCTCCGGCCCAGTGGCCTTGGCCGCCACCGACATGGTCACGCTCGTGATCTACTTCTCGCTGGCCCGGCAGCTGCTGGGCTGAGCGGGGAACCCCGCGGCCCCGGTTGGCCGCGACTACACTTTGGCGAGCCCCGCACCGCCGCCGCCTCCGTTCACCTCATCCCATGCCCCTGCTCATCAAGAACGCCGAGATCGTCAACGCCGACAGCCGCTACACGGCCGACATCCTCTGCGCGGGTGACGTGATCACCCGCATCGACCGCGGAATCCAGCCCCCGCCCGGGGCCGAGGTGATCGACGCGGCCGGCCGGCCCGTGTTTCCCGGCTTCATCGACCCCCACACCCACATCTACCTGCCCTTCATGGGCACCTTCTCCAAGGACGACTACGAGACGGGCACCAAGGCGGCGCTCGTGGGGGGCACGACCACGATCTTCGAGATGGTCTGCCCACCCCGCGACATGTCGCACGCCGAGGGCTTCGCCCTGTGGCGGAGGCAGGCCGAGGGCAAGGCCTGCTGCGACTACTCCTTCCACATGGGCGTGACCCGCTTCGACGCCGACTCGACGGCCCAGCTCCGCGCGATCGTGGCAGCCGGGGTGGGCAGCTTCAAGGTGTTCCTGGCCTACAAGGGCGCCTTCGGCGTCGACGACGAGGAGCTCTGGCGGACACTCACGCTCGCCCAGGAGCTCGGCGTGGTGGTCACGGCCCACTGCGAGAACGAGACGCTCGTGGCCGAAATGCAGGCCACGCTCCTGGCCGCGGGCCGAACCGGCCCCGAGGCCCACCACGACAGCCGCCCGCCCGCGGTGGAAGCCGAGGGCGTGCACCATCTGTGCACGTTCGCCGGGCTGACCGGAGCGACGGTGTATGTCGTCCACCTGTCCTGCCGCGAGGCGTTGGAGGCCGCGGTCGCCGCCCGTGAGCGGGGCGTGAAGGTGTTCGTGGAGACGCTGATCCAATACCTGCTGCTCGACAAGACCTGGGCCGAGCGGCCTGAGTTCGAGGGGGCGAAGTACGTGATGTCACCGCCGCTCCGGGACGCCGCCAACCAACCCGTGCTCTGGCACGGCCTGGCGAGCGGCCTCGTGCAGACCGTGGCGACCGACCACGCCCCCTTCGACTTCGCCTCCCAGAAGCCGATGGGGAAGCACGACTTCACCAAGATCCCCAACGGGATCCCGGCGATCGAGGACCGCGTCACGCTGCTCTGGACCCACGGCGTGAAGACCGGCCGGCTTTCGCCCGAGCAGTTCGTCGCCGTCGCGAGCACCAACGCGGCCAAGATCTTCGGGCTCTGGCCGAGGAAGGGCGTGATCCAGCCCGGCGCCGATGCCGACCTCGTGATCTGGGATCCGGATTACCGCGGCACGATCACGGCCAGGCGGCAGCAGCAGGCGGTCGACTACAACGCGTTCGAGGGGATGGCGATCGAGGGCCGGCCGGCGGTGGTGACCGTCCGCGGCGAGGTGGCCGTCCGCGACGGCGCGTTCTGCGGCAGCGTCGGCCGCGGCCAGTTTCTCCAGCGGCCCACGGCCGGCCGCGGCTGAGCATCGCGGACCCGAGCCCGCTGGAACGTCTTGTGCTTGACGCCCGCCGAGGCTGTGCGTGGCTTTTGGTGCCCCCCCGCCTGCCGGATACGATGCTCGTCCGGACGAACCTCCGACATTGCTCGGACGACCTACGCGAGCCAACCATGCATCATCGATCACCGCCTCGATCCAATTCACGATGGCTCCCCGCGATCCTGCCGGCGGTGCTCCTGCCCCTCGCGGCCTGCCTGCCTTCGCTGGTGCGGGCCGACGAGCTGCCGCTGGCCGAGCGATTCCTGCTTGACGGTCGCCTTGCCGAGGGGATCACGGCCCTGGAGGCCCGGCTCACCAGCCACCCCGACGACGACCAGGCCCGGTTCGGCCTCGGGGTGACGTAGTTTCTCCGGGCGGTCGAGCGGCTCGGCCAGTCGCTCCATCGCCACGGGGCCCTCGGGCCGAACAACCAACTCGCCCGGATGGTGCCGTTTCTGCGCCTGCCGGTGCCGTCGAATCCTGACCCGGCGGAGGTCTGCTACGCCGACGTGCGGGCGATGCTCACCACCTTCCTCTCCGACCTGGCGGTGGCGGAGAAGACGCTCGCTGCGATCCGCGCGGCCGACGTGTCGCTGCCGCTGCGGTTCGGGCTCGTCCGCCTCGACCTCGACGGCGATGGCAAGGCGACCGAGCCCGAGGCCCTGTGGCGGATGCAGGCCGCGCTCGCCGGGCCGCCCCGGCCCCGATACGTCGGTGGCACGGAGCTGCCACCCCCGACTGACGAGGAACTGCGACGGGTGGCCGAGGCCTTTGCCCTCCGCCTCGACCGCGGCGACGCCTGCTGGCTGCAGGGCTACTGCCACCTGCTCTCGGCACTGGGCGAGTATGCCCTCGCCCACGACATGGAGGCCTGCTTCGACGTGCTCGCTCCGCGGCTGTTCGCCCGGCCGAAGGTCCGACAACTGCCCGCCGAGATGTTCCTTGAGAAGGGCAACGTGCTGCAATTTCTCGGCGACGTCGAGGTGTTCGCCGATCTGATCGCCGCGGTGCACGAGATGCGGTTCGCGGTCATCGAGCCCGAGCGGTGCCGCAAGGCGCTCGGGCACCTGGAGAAGGTGATCGGCCTCAGCCGCGACTCCTGGACGGCGATCGAGGCCGAGACCGACGACGACCACGAGTGGATCCCAAACGCGAAGCAGAAGGGCGCGATCCCCGACATGCAGGTCAGCGGCGAGATGATCGCCGGCTGGCGGGAGTTTCTCGACGAGGCAGCCGCGATCCTGGCCGGCCGCCGGCTCGTGCGCCACTGGCGGCTTGCTCCGGGCCGCGGCATCGACCTCCGCCGCGTGTTCCTGGAGCCGCGGACGATGGACCTCGTCCGCTGGGTGCAGGGGGCCGCCGCGGTACCCTACGTCGCGGAGGGCGAGTGCAGCGATCCCGCGTTCTGGTGGCGGCTCGACCGACTGTTCCGCGGCCAGTTCCTCGGGTTCGCGATCTGGTTCAACTGAGGCCGGCTGGCGGGCTGGCCCTCGATTCAGACGCCGCCATGAGGGAGAGCAACGCGTCGACGGCCGCGAGCGCGAAGGCGGGATCGTTGATGCCGCAGTCGAGTGGCGTGCAGGGGATGTCCGGCCGCAGGCCACTTTCGAGGGCCTCGCAGAGCGCGGCGTCGGCCGCGGGATCGTGGAACGGGCCGCCCGGCGCGCCGATCGCGCTGAAGCCCCGGCGGGGAAGGAGCACGCTCACCGGCCCGCGCGAGGCATTCACCTTCCCCGCGACCAGTTGGCCAAGCGCCGCGGCCTCCTCGGCCGAGGTCCGCATCAGCGTGACCTGCGGGTTGTGGGCGTAGAACCGGCGGCCCGCGAACTGCTCCGGCACGGTCTCCGGCGGGCCGAAGTTCACCATGTCGAGGCAGCCGGGCGCGATCACCGCCGGCACGCCGTGCCGGGCCGCGGCGTCGAGCCGCTCCGGCCCGGCCGAGAGCACGCCCCCGACGAGCTCGTCGGCAAGCTCCGTGGTCGTGATGTCGAGCACGCCGGC
>CAXNGP010000284.1:0-3860 GCA_964201845.1 Pirellulales bacterium | reverse complement strand
CAACCGGCTCGACACCTCGCCGACGATGTCGGCCAGACGCTGACGGTTCTGCTCCGCGCGCTCGAGCCGGCGGAGGGCTTCCGCGCGGCGGGTCCGGAAGCGGGTGATGCCGGCCGCCTCCTCGAACACGGCGCGGCGGTCCCGCCCCGAGGCGGTCAGCAGGGCGTCGACCCGCCCCTGCTCGATCACACTGTAGGCGTCGGTCGCCGCCCCGGTGCCGGAGAACACCTCCCGGATGTCCTTGAGCCGCGCGGTCTCGCCGTTGACGAGGTACTCGCTCTCACCGCTACGGTAGACGCGGCGCATGATCTGCACCTCGTCGGTGGGCAGGGGAAGCTCCCGGCTCCGGTTGTCGAAGATCAGCGAGACCTCGGCCATGTTGAGCGGCTTGCGGTTCGTCGAGCCCGCGAAGATGACGTCGGTCATCTCCTTGCCGCGAAGGCTGCGGGCCGACTGCTCGCCGAGCACCCACTTGATGGCATCGACCACGTTCGACTTGCCCGAGCCGTTCGGCCCCACGACGGCCGTCACACCGACGGGAAAGTCAAAGCGTGTCCGGTCGGCGAAACTCTTGAAGCCGAACAGCTCGAGCGCCTTGAGGCTGATCATGAGCGTTCGTCCGTCTGCCCCTCGCCGCCCTGTGCCGCGCTCGTGTCGGGCGAATCACCGCCGTCGTGGGCGGTTGCCTCCTCGTGGATCGCGGGTCGGCCGTCGAAGGCGTTGGGGAGGGCGTCGAACGCCAGGCGACTGGTCAGGTGCCGGCCGGCGGCCGCCCGTTGGAGAAACTGCACCGCGTCGGGGTAACCGCCGCCGAGTTCAATGATCGCCCGCACGATGGCGGCCGCGTCGGCCGGCACGTCGGTGGTCTGATCGTCCCGCCCCGGCACGAATCGGCTCACCGTGGCCTCCGGGCCGTCGACGACGATCACGATCGAGCGGCCGGCCTCGGCCCTCAACCCACGGCTGACCTCATGCCCGGCGCCGAAGAACACGAGCTCCGGTCGATCGCGGCGGGTGGAATGGATCAGCGGCGGCCCGTCGACATCGAGGACGTGCAGGTGACAGGCGTCGCCGAGCTGCTCGCCACGAACCAGGGGCATGCGGGGATCGAGCCGCTGCAGGGCCCGAAACGCGCCGTACCTCGTCTCGGCGCTGCGGCTGGTGAGCAGGTCTTCCAGGGCGTCGATGCCGCGGGCGTCGTCGAGAACCGAGAGCGCCGCGAGCGCCGCCGGACGGGCGCTCCGCAGGGTGCGGGCCGCGTCGGCCAGATGGGTGGCGGCCAGCGATTCGCCCAGATAGGCGAGCGCCTCGGCGGCGGCGAAGCGGATCTCGTCGTCGTCGCTCTCGAGCGCCTCGCGGAGCGTGGGGATGGCATCCTTGCCGATCGCCTCGAGCCGGAGGGCCGCGGCGGGAGCCGTGACCGGGTCGGCGAGCTGTCGGGCCAGCAGCTGCATCCGGGCATGCCTGCCCTCGGGGGGCTCGATCACGGCCACGCACTGCACCACGCGGACGTACCGGCCCAGATTGTGGCGATACAGGTGGGGCACCTGAAGCTCGATGTAGCGGTCGGTCTTGGGATTGGCGACACCCCGCTTCACCCCCTTGATCACGGTGTTGAAGCGGCGGTTGATCCAGTCGCCGAGCCGCTTCGACATCGCGAACGAGCGGTGCTCGGCCGCGATGATCAGGCCGAGTTCACGGTCGGTCAGCGAGACGCCGGCGCCGGGCACGAGGGCCCGCAGGCCCGACTTCGAGTCGAGCGTGCCACTGGAGACGGGATCGACCAGCAACAGCCCCTCGGCGACGCCCAGCTCGTGGCCGTCGCGGATCACGTTGCCGACGACGGCCTTCTCGGCCAGCCGGGTCTCCATCAGCCAGCCGCCCGCCAGACTCGTGGTGTCGTGGTTGGCGGGCACCTCGACGGCGATGTCGAACCGGTCGCCCTTGCGGCAGCCGGGCGGAAGATAGCCGTGCACCCAGACCAGCGCCGTGCTCTGCGAGGCCAGCAACGAGTTGGGCTCGATCACGCCCCGGGCCTGCATCGCCGCCAGCAGGGCGGCCCGCTGCGGCCCCGCCGGGGGATCGCTTCCGGTATCGGCCAGCCCCGTGACGAGCGCCGGGCCTTCGATCCGCTTGGGTGCCAGCCCCCAGGGGGCGGTGTAATCACCGACGAGCTTGGTGCCCTCCTCGAGCTGGGCCAGCGCTTCGATCTCGGGGCTCTGGCTGCGGATCGCCGGGCCGGCGCAGCCGGCGGCGGTGACGACCGCCGTCACGAGCGACCAGGCGGCGCATGAGACGCGGGAGACGGGTGCGTGGACCATGCTTCGGTCCTTCCGGTGGGAAGCTCCGCGGGGCGTTGCCGGTCCGGCACGCGTCGGCCGGAAACAGGGGCGGGAGGGTAGGAGCCGTCGGCGCCGCCGGTCAAGGGTGCTTTGACGAGTGAAACCCGACGGATTCGCGGCGGGGATGTCGCCTTGGCGGCCGTGCGCGGCCCTGCTACGGTTCGCCCGCCGCGGGGCCGATCCGGTCCCGGAGCATGGGTATCGCACGAGGCCGGGAGAATCGTTCGTGACGGCGTTCGAACCAAACGGGCTGGGCATTCACGTCAGGTGGATGATCCGGCGGGACATGCCCGAAGTGGCGACCATCGAGCGGGAGGCGTTCGAGTTTCCCTGGTCCGAGGAGGACTTCACCCGCTGCCTGCGGCAACGGAACTGCATCGGCATGGTGGCCGAGATGGCCGACTCGGTCGTCGCCTTCATGATTTACGAGCTACACCGCTCGAAGCTCCACGTCCTCAACTTCGCCGTCCTGCGGTCGCATCGCCGGCTGGGGATCGGCACGCGAATGATGGAGAAGCTGGTCGGCAAGCTGACGCCCGAGCGCCGCGGCCGGATCGTGCTGGAAGTGCGGGAGACCAACCTGCCCGCGCAGCTCTTTTTCCGCTCGCTCGGGTTTCGCGCCACCTCCGTCCTCAAGGACTTCTACCAGGACTCGACCGAGGATGCGTACCTGATGCAGTTTCATGCCGACCCGCTTCCGGCAGAGCGGCGAATGGCCGGCTGACGGCTCGGGTCTGGCGGTGGAGGGCTGCGAGCGACTGCCGGGGTGAGTCGCCGTGGGCGAACAGCGTGCACACGGGGCTGCCGGCGGGGAGCGTCTGCAGTGGCGCGGGAATGTCGGCCACCAGCGGCCAGCCGTCGTGCGGCCCGCCGGCCGCGGCGCGGATCGCCGCGAGCGCCGCGTCGTCGATCCGAAGTTCGCGCGCGGAGAACAGGATCGCCTTCGACCACGTTCCTCGCCGCGGTCGCGTCTGGCCAGAGGGCGGCGCCGGGAAACCAAAGGCGGCCAGATGCGCGGCGGCCAGCGACAGCCCCGAGGCCCGCTCGATGAGTTCCATCGATGCCGTCGGGCGGGGATTGACCTCGATCACGTGCACCCGGTCGCCCCGGTCGATGACGAGGTCCACGCCCACGAGCCCGGCCACGCCGAGGCGATCGACGAGCACCCCGCCCAGTCGCCCGAGTTGGTCGCGGACCGTGGCGGCGAGCGCCTCGACGGCGACGTCGACGCTCCCGCAGAAGGCGAAGGGCTGCGCGTGGCACCAGCGGCGACCCAGCAACTGCCGACTCGTCCCGAGCAGGCGGCCGGAGCCGGCTGCCACGAGGTAGGTGGCCGACCACGGACGGCCCTGCACCCGCCGCTGCCAGATGCGGTCGGCGGCGTGCGTTGGCCCGGCGTCGGCGCCGCGCCAGACCGCGATGCCGTGGCCTCCGGCGGAGCGGAGCGGCTTCGTCAGCCACGAGCCATCGTGGGGCACACCGGCCGGACCCCGACGGGTCTCGGGAAAGTCGAGGCCC
>CAXNGP010000283.1:0-3896 GCA_964201845.1 Pirellulales bacterium | reverse complement strand
AGCCGGTTCATCGCCAGCGTCGCCGACCGCTTCGGCCGGCTCGACCATTGCATCGCCAATGCCGCGATCGCCCACGAGGGGGTGCTCGCCACGATGCGCGACGACGAGATCGACGCAATGCTGGCGGTCAACCTCCGCGGGGCGATCGTGTTCATCCGGGAGTGTGTCCGGCAGATGCTGGCGGCCCCCGCCGCCGGGCCCGTGCCCGACCGTTCGATCACGGTCGTCTCCTCCGTGGTCGCTGAAAACGGCTCGCCGGGCCTCTCCGTCTACGCCGCCACGAAAGCGGCTCTGGAGGGGCTGGCCCGCAGCCTGGCCCGCGAGCTCGGCCCCCGCGGGATTCGGGTCAACGCGATCGCCCCTGGCTTCCTGGAGACGGATCTCTCAAGCACGCTCCCGGAGGAGCAGCGGGCCCGGATCGCCCGCCGCACGGCGCTGGGCCGGCTGGGCAAGCCGGAAGACGTGGTGGGGGCGGTGGATTTCCTGACGGGCAAGGCCGCGGGCTTCAGCACCGGCCACGTGCTCAAGGTGGACGGCGGTGGCTGAATCACGGCGGGCCCGCCCGCATCGAAATCATCGGGAATCGTGGTACCCTCGAGTTGGGGCGCGTCGGGGGATGGCGGCCGCGTCACCCACGGGAACGGAGTGACGGTGAGCCAAACCCCTCCGATGGCGGAAGTCACACCTGATGCCTGCGAGCGGATCATCATCGTGGGGGCCGGCGGCTTCGGCCGTGAGGTCTTGCAGTGGGCCCGCCATGCCTGGCCGGAACACACCGGAAGAATCGCGGGCTTCCTCTCGGAAGACCCACATGCGCTCGACGGGCATGCGGCCACGCTGCCGATCCTTGGCTCGCCCGCCGACTTCGAGCTGCGGCCCGGCGACGGGCTCGTCCTCGCGATCGGGATCCGGGGCGTGCGGCGGCAGGTGGCCGAGCGGCTGGCGGCGCGCGGGGCGAGGTTTCTGACCATGATCCACCCCACCGCCATCGTGGCCGACACCGCGGTGATCGGGGCCGGCACGGTGATCTGCCCGTATGCGGTGGTGAGTGATGCGGTGCGGCTGGGGCGGTTTGTGCTCGTCAACTACCACGCCTCGCTGGGCCATGACGCATCGGCCGGCGACTTCGCAGTGTTGTCGCCGTATGCGACGCTCGGTGGTGGGGCCTGCGTGGCGAACGACGTGTTTCTCGGGCTTCATGCGTCGGTGGGGCCGGGGAAACGCTTGGGGGCTGGAAGCGTCGTGAGTTCCAACTCCGTGGCCCTGGTGGATGTGCCGGAAGGCTGTCTGGTGTACGGCGTGCCCGGACGCGTCGCCCCGAAGCTGGAGGTAGCCATCAAATGACATTTTGGCATCGCATGCGGCCCAGAAAGTTTGTGCTGTCGGCGGTGGTTCTTGCCTTCGCGGTGCTCCTCCAATGCCACCCTGTGTCTTCGCAAGACCTTGTTGGGCTCGGGGATGAATCAGAACGCGTTGCCGTCACCACGAAGCCAGCCGCCGAGGCCACCAGCCCTGCTGTCGCCCTTCCTTCTGCGGCTGATCGAAAGGCGGCAGTGGCGAAGGTGCGTGAGGTCTTCGCCGACGAATTCGCAGCATGCACCACACCCGATGCCAAGAAAGCCCTTGCTGTCCAGCTCACTGCGGAGGCCGACCGATCGGAAAACATCGCTGAGCGGTGGGCGTTACGCAGCGAGGCGTTGAGGCTGTCGAGTGAGGCGGGTGACGTTCCAACCGCATTGTCGCTCGTCGAACTTCTCGCAACTGACTTCGCCGCGATCGGTCCGGGGGAAGAAGTCGCCGCGATGCTTGCGCTAGCCGCCAAGGCGCCTCTGGATCAGCTGGCTCCGGTCCTGCGGGCGATTCTGGAGAAGGTGAGGCAAGTCATCGACACCGGCGATGAAGAGTCCGCGAGCAAGGCCTTGGCCGCCGTGGCGGGCTTGGCACGCAAGGCCAAGGATCAGGGACTAGTCGCTGAAGTGGTGGAACTTCAGGCGGCGGCGCGGGAGCGTGCCAAGGAACGCAAGTTGGTTCAATCGTTCGAGGAGAAGCTGGCCAACTCACCGAACGACCCCGTTGTCTGCCTCGAAGTTGGCAAGTTTTTCTGTTTCAAGCTGCAGGATTGGAAGCGCGGACTGCCCACGCTGGCGAAGGGCAAGGATGAAGGTCTTGCGGCTCTCGCAAGGCGCGACTTGGCTTCCGAAGGCAAGGCGGCGGCCACCCGCATCGCAGGGGATGAGTGGTGGGATTGGGCCGAGGGGCAACCGGCGGTGACTCGCGACGCCGCAAGGCTGCGAGCCGCCAAGCTCTATGAGGCGGTTGTCGATACGAGCAGCGGCCTCGACAAAACCAAACTCGAAAAGCGTATCGCGACAGCCCTGACCAACGACGGTGGAAGAGCGGCCACCGCTCGCCCAGCGCTACCGGGCCTGATTCTCTGGTTGGACGCAAGCGTGCCCGGATCGGTGCAGGCTCAGGCGGGCGGCGGCCCTCGCGGGCAGCGGGTCGCTCGCTGGCGCGATCTGAGCGGCAAGGGCCACGACGCGATGCAGGCAGACCAGGCCTTTCAGCCGGAATGGAGGAAGCCGGGCCCGGCTAAAGCCGGAGCCGTCGTGTTTGACGGCAAGGCCACGTTGGCGGTGAACATGCCGTGTGAGGTCAGCGGAACGATCATCGCGGTCGTAAATCCGGCGACGGCCGCGGCAAGCATGCGCACCATCGGCAGCATCACGAAACCCGGCGAGTTCGTCGGAATCTCGTTCAGGCCCAACGGCATCGTGTGGGCGGAGGCGTCATCTAGGGGAGTCACCGCCGTCCTCTGTCAGTCGCAACCTGGCGTGTACGCCGCAAGCCAGCCGGTCGTCGTTGCGCAGACCTGGGGTAAGGGATTGATGGTGTATCGGAATGCGACGCCCGTGGGGCCTGAGATGCCAAATCCCCCAGGCGTGCAGATGAACGGGCCTTGGGGAATCGGCGGTGCCACGCTCGGGATGCAGATCGAGTACTTCTCGGGCGAGATCCTGGAAGTGATGGTGTTCGACCGGGAGTTGCCTCGTCCTGACGTCGCCTCCATCTCCGCCGACAAGATGAAAAAGTGGCGAATTCAGTAGCGTCACGCGATCGCGTGGCGGATCTCGGCGGTGAGGTCGCGTTGTCGCGGCCGCCCGACTCGGAAAGCGCGTCACGCGGCCGTTTTCGGCGTGTCGGCAGTGCCGCGATCGCGGGAGTCTTCGCGAAGGTCGTGGTCGTTGCCTGCAATCTGGCGTTGGTGCCCGTGCTTGTGGGTTTCCTGGGACCGGTTCAGTTCGGGATTTGGGCGGCGTATCAGTCGCTTCAGGGCCTGCTCATCTTCGCCGACTTCGGCATTGGCAACGGCATGCAAAACGCGGTGACTGTGGCCCTTGCGAACGGCGACACGCGTCGGGCACAGTCGCTGATTTCCAGCGCGTTGGTCGCGCTTCTTGCTTCAGCGGGGATTTTGGGCGTGGTGGCGGCGGTCGGGTTCAACGTGCCTTCCGTTGTCTCCTGGCTCTCCGGCGGGCGGCCGGATGATGCGGAGTTGGCGGCGTTCCGGGTCGGGGTGGCAGTGTTCATCGCCACCGGCCTGCTTGCGATTCCTCTCTCGTGCGGCGAGCGCCTCGCCCTGGCGATGCAACAGGGTTTTGTCACACACGCATCGCGAGCCATTACAACGATCCTGTCGTTCGGCTGTGTCCTCGCGCTCGTCAACTCCAAAGCTGGTTTTGCCGCGATCTGCGTCGCCACTTCGATTCCAGTGCTTGCCGGCCCGCTCCTCTCGTGGCTGGTGGTCGCCCGTGGCCGGTCATGGGCCTCTCCCGCGATCTCCGCGGTGTCAGGCCATGACACGCGGGCTGTGCTACGGTCGGGGGTCGGCTTTC
>CAXNGP010000282.1:0-3896 GCA_964201845.1 Pirellulales bacterium | reverse complement strand
GCGAGCATCGGCCAGACGATGTCGTCGGCGTACTGCCGTGGCTCGATGCCCCGCTCCTTCTCGATCAGCTCCAGCCACTTGTCGGTGGGCACGCTGAACCGCTTGGCCATGGCCTCGATCTCCGCCGTGACGTCGGCGGCGGTGACCGTGACTCCCGCCTTCCGGCAGGCCTGCTCGATCAGCGTGCGGTTGACCAGCGTCTCCAGGACGGACGTGCCGTGACGCGCCAGGCACTCGGCCGCCAACTGATCGGCCGTGATCTCGGCCCCGTTGACCAGGGCCAGGGGCTTGGGGGCGGCGGGTGCCGCGGCGACCGGTTCGACCTTGGGGGGCGTGGCGTCCGCGGCGGGGCCGCCGCTCCAGGTTCGCCACACGAGCGCGAACGCGACCACGAGCGCCGCCGCGACGACTTCTCGAACGTACCCCAGCCGACCATCAGAAGCGTGGACCATGGCACCTCTCCTTGTGCCGGGGAAATAGGGAGTTCGGCCGCCCGGGGCAAGGCCAGCGTGGCGGTCGCCCTCCCCCAAACCCCGGGCCAGCCACGGGCCGGGCGGCCGGTCTGCTACCTTTTGCAGGGATTGCCCCGCGTGTGCCCGAAGTTCCACCCATGACCCAACCTGCCCCGGCTTCCCAGCCTGCCCTCCAGCGGCCCGAATGCCTCGTCGTGCTCGGCCTGGTGCCGCCGGTCACGCTCGAGGATGTCAAGCAGGCCTACCTCGTGCGGGCTCGCGAGGCCCACCCCGACCGGGGCGGCAGCCAGGAGCACTTCGTGCGGGTGCAGCAGGCCTTCGAGGAGGCCAACGAGTTCGTGAAGTTCAAGGCCAACAAGCTCGAATGGCTGGCCTCGAAGATCGACGCCTACTCGCAGCAGCAGGAGGTGGTGAGCGAAACCATCGAGCGCGGAGGCAGCGTCGAGATGGAGGAGACCGACTGGCTGCGGAAGTCGTTCGGCGACGACTTCGGCCACGTCGCCGACAAACTCGTGGCCGTGCGGCTGCCCAACGAGCGGGCCGACGACGTGTTCTGCATCCTGCTCGGCTTTCGGGCCGACTCGCTCAAGGATCTCGTCACGCTCGACCTCTCCGGCGGCACGCTCACCGACGAGGGGCTGCTCCAACTCAAGTCACTGACAAGCCTCCGGCGGCTCGACCTGCGGGGCACCAAGGTCGGCAAACTGGCCGGCGAGATTCCCGCCTGGTTCGAGCGGCTCGAGTTCCTCGGCCTGCCGAAGGGCTCGCTGGGCATGCTCGCCCGGCTGGCGATGCCCCGCCGGGTCACGCTCGAACTCGGCGACGGCTGACGCCGCTCACTCCGGAAAGAGTCCCGTCGAGAGGTAGCGTTCGCCGAGATCGGGGAGCACCACGACGACGAGCTTGCCGGCGTATTCGGGCCGGCGGGCCACCTGGAGGGCGCCCCAGGCCGCGGCGCCGCAGCTGATGCCGCACATCAGCCCCTCCCGCTTGGCCATCTGGCGGGCCGTTTCCATCGCATCCTCGTCGTCGACCTTGATCACCTCGTCGATGACGTCGAGGTTGAGGATGTCGGGGATGAAGCCGGCGCCGATGCCCTGGATCGTGTGCCGGCCCGGCTTGATCGGCTCGCCCGCGAGCTTCTGCGAGATCACCGGGCTGTTGGCCGGCTCGACCGCCACGACCCGGAGGCCGGGCTTGTGGCGCTTGAGCACCTCGCCCACGCCCGTGATCGTGCCGCCCGTGCCGACGCCGCACACCACCACGTCGACCTGGCCCTCGGTGTCCTGCCAGATCTCCTGCGCGGTCGTCTGCCGGTGAACCTCGGGGTTGGCTGGGTTCTTGAACTGCTGTGGCATGAAATACTGGCTGCCGGATCCCGAGATCTCCTCGGCGTGCCGAACGGCGCCCGGCATGCCCTCGGCGGCCGGAGTGAGGACGAGCTCGGCCCCGAGCGCCTTGAGCATCCGCCGCCGCTCGAGGCTCATGCTCTCGGGCATCGTCACGCGGAGCTTGTAGCCGCGGGCGGCGCAGACGTAGGCCAGGCCGATCCCGGTGTTGCCGCTGGTCGGCTCGATCACGATGGTGTCGGGCCCGATCCGCCCGTCCCGTTCCGCCGCGTCGATCATCGCGCAGGCAATCCGATCCTTGACGCTCCAGAGCGGGTTCATGTTCTCGATCTTGCCGGCCACGGTGGCGACGCAGCCCTCGGTCACCCGCCGCAGCCGCACCAGCGGGGTGCGGCCGATGCACTGCGTGATGTCGTCCCGGATGCCGGCCGGCAACTTGGTCGCGATCATGGTCCCTTCTCCTCGAGCCCAGGTGGGGATGCTGGCGGAACCCGGGCCACGAGCGGCCCAGCCGCCCTCCCCGGCATAATCGGCATTATCGGCAGGAACCCACCGGCAGATGAAACGGTTTTCCCGACCAGGGAAGATTGGCGTTTTTTGCCATTATTCGCGCCTGACGAGGGTGGGTGGGGCTGCTTGCGGACCGTTCCGGCGGCCACTACAACGACTCCCTCGGTAGGCGGATCCGCGGTTCCAGAGGGGAATCGCGACCGGCCCGGACGACCGTCAGGGACGGCGGGCGGCGGTTGATCCATGGCTGGTCGGTTTCAGGCCGCTCGCGGTGTCGCGGCGGCGTCCCCCCTTCGGAGCTCACTCATGAACCTCGTTGACCTCATCACCAGTCAGCTGTCGGGCGACGTGCTCGGCAAACTCGGCGGCCTCGTCGGCGCCTCGGAGCAGCAGGCGCAGTCGGCCAGCAGCGCGGCCGTGCCGGCCCTGCTGCAGATCTTCGGCAAGCTCGCCTCGTCGCAGAAGGGGGCTGATCAGCTCGCCGGTGCGATGGGCGGTCTCGATCTCTCGATGCTCGGCAACCTCGCCGGCTACCTCGGCGGCGGCAATGCCTCGGGGCTCGGCCGCGTGGGTGGCGACCTGCTCGGCTCGCTGCTCGGCGGCGGCAACCTGACCAAGCTCGTGGGCACCATCGCGTCGTTCGTCGGCTCGCAGCCCGACCTGATGAAGAAGCTCCTCGGGTACCTCGCTCCGATCGTCCTGGGCGTGGTTGCCAAGCAGCTCGGTGGTCGGCCCAACGGGTCGAGCGTGTCGCGGCTGTTCTCCGAGCAGGCCGGCAACATCTCGTCGGCCCTGCCCCGCGGGCTGTCGCTCGGTGACGTGGGTTCGCTCCTGCCGAGCGGCTCGGGTTCCGCCCACGGTGGCGGCAGCCACGAGCCGGCCTCCTCCGGCATGGGCTGGCTGCTGCCCCTGCTGGCCCTCGGCGCCCTCGGCCTGGGCTACTACCTCTGGAACCAGAACCAGGCTCCTGAAAAGGCCGTGGTCGTGGTCACGGAGACCAAGGATGGCCCGATCACCGACCGGGTCACCGAGGTGATCGAGAAGAAGGGCAACACGATCGTCGACACGGTCCAGGAAGTGATCACGATCGACCCCAAGTTTCTCGAGGCCGTGAAGATGGGCAAGTCGGCGACCGACCTGTTTGGCGGGCTGACCACGGTGCTCAAGGGCGTGACGGACGAGGCGACCGCCAAGGCGGCCCTGCCGAAGCTCGAGGAGTTCACCCCGATCCTCGAGCAGCTGACCACCGAGGCGGGCAAGCTGCCGGCCGAGGAGAAGTCGGCCTTCGGTGAGTTCGTGGGCAAGAACCTCGGGCTGCTCCAGAAGGTGATCGACACCGTGATGGCCCTGCCCGGCGTCAAGGACGTCCTCGGCAAGGTCGTGACGCCGATGGTCGAGGCGCTCACCAAGCTCACGAAGTAAGGTCGTTCACGACGCGGTTCACGATCCGGCCCGGGGCGGGTTCACCGCCCCGGGCCGGTTTCTTTTCGCCCCCGCGCGCGGGCTCGGGGTTGCCCGTGGCCCATCGCCGGACGCTCCGTGCGCCGTGGGTGACGCGGGCTCG
>CAXNGP010000281.1:0-3897 GCA_964201845.1 Pirellulales bacterium | reverse complement strand
TTGGCTTGCGGTCGCCGGGCGAAGCCCGGCTCCAGCCGCCGCTCCGCGGCGGCCCTGCGAGCCCGGAGGTGCGAGCAGCCAGCGAGGCGAGGGGCACCTTGGCTGCGTTGGCCTTCGCGCCATCGCCGCCGTCCCGGCGTCGGCTTTGGCTTGCGGTCGCCGGGCGAAGCCCGGCTCCAGCCGCCGCTCCGCGGCGGCCCTGCGAGCCCGGCGGTGCGAGCAGCCAGCGAGGCGAGGGGCACCTCGGCTGCCCCTCCGCCGAGCCAAGGCTTCGCGGGCCAGGGATGGCCGCGAAGTCGTAAAGGTTAGCCTGCAGCCACGCCGCTCGATTTGCCGCAGCAGTTCTTGAACTTCTTGCCGCTGCCGCAGGGGCAGGGGTCGTTGCGGCCCACCTTCTCGGCGTGGTTGCGGATCGGCTCGGCTCGAGCCGGCTCGGAGCGCTGCGCCTCGGCGGGGCCGGCCTGCTGGGCGGCCAGTTGCGCGGCGCTCGCCGCCTCGGCATGGACGGCCGCCGTCTCGTGCCAGGTGCTCCGGAGAGCGCTCTCCTCGACCTGCTCGATCCGATAGACAACGTCGACCACCCGCTCGGCGATGCCCTTCCACATCAGGTCGAAGGTCCGCATGCCCTCCCGCTTGTACTCCACCTTGGGGTCCACCTGAGCGTAGCCTCGCAGGCCCACGCTCGAGCGCAGGTGATCCATCGCAAGGAGATGGTCCTTCCAGGCGTTGTCGAGGATCTGGAGGAGCACGGCCCGCTCCATCCGCTTCATCTCGGCTCGCGAGTCGTCGGCGTGGCCGTGCCGCCGCGTGCTCGCGGCCACGAGCACCCGCCGCAGCTCGTCGAGGTCGCTCGAGGCCAGGTCGGCCTCGGTGAGCGCCGGATCGAACCGTTCCCGCGCCCAGGCCAGCAGCCCCTCGCGGTCGAGCCGCCGTGAGCCGTCGGGCTGGCGGCCGGAGAAGTGGGCCAGGCCCACGAGCACGGGATACTCGATCTCGCGGTGGGCGTAGGCCGCGCGGGCCTTCGTGCGGACGAGCGCCTTGAAGGCCTCGACGTCGAGGCCCCGCTCCCCGAGCCGCTCGACTTCGGCGGCCTCGATCGGGACGCCGAACCGCCACTCCGTCCAGCCGCGGGCCGTACGCAGGCTGAACTCGGGGTCGAGGAACCGCCGGCCGTCGGCCAGGTCGATCTTGTGGATCGCCTCGCGGGCCCGCTCCTGGAGAAAACCGACCACGTCGTCGCGGCCCACCCGCTTCAGCTCGCGATCCGTGAGCGAGAGCTTCCAGCGGGCGTTGGCGAAGGCGGCGAGCGCACCCCAGTTCCACTCGCCCTCGTCCTCCCCCTGCGGCAGGTTCTCCTCGACGGCCTCGAAGATCTGCGTCTCCGACTGCCGCGCCGCCTCGTCGGCGGCGAGCCGCTCGGCCTCCTCGGCGGAGAGGCCGCGGAAATCGTTGCCGTCGAGCTCGCAGGAAAGCTGCCCGGCGGCCCAAGAGGCGTAGGTCTGGGGGCCGTAGTCCTTGTCGAGGAAGCTGCCGATGTTCTCGTCGATCTGGCGGTCGACCATCTCCAGGATCATCTCCCGGCAGTCGGCGTCGCCGTCGGTGAAGTCGAGGATCCGCTGGCGGAAGCCGTAGACCCGCTTCCGCTGCTCGTCCATCACCTCGTCGTACTCGAGCAGGTTTTTCCGGACCTCGAAGTTCCGCTCCTCGACCTTCTTCTGGGCCGCCTCGACGCGGCGGGTGACCATCCGGCTCTCGATCGCCTCGCCGTCCTGCATCCCGAGCCGCGTGAGCACGTTCTTGACCCATTCCCCGGCGAAGATCCGCATCAGGTCGTCTTCGAGCGAGAGAAAGAACCGGCTGCTGCCGGGGTCGCCCTGCCGTCCGCAGCGACCGCGGAGCTGGAGGTCGATGCGGCGGGCCTCATGCCGCTCGGTGCCGATGATCTGCAGGCCACCGGCCTGCCGGACCGTCTCCCCCTGGGCCTTCATGTCCTCGCGGGTGGCGATCTCCGTCACCAGCGTCTCCCACTCCTCCTTGGGCACGTCGAGCCGCGTCGGATAGGTGTCCTGGAGCTTGGCCCAGGCGAGCGTCTCGGCGTTGCCGCCCAGGATGATGTCGGTGCCGCGGCCGGCCATGTTGGTGGCGATCGTGACGGCACCGGGGCGGCCGGCCTGGGCGATGATCTCGGCCTCCCGCTTGTGGTGCTTGGCGTTCAGCACGGCATGGTCCACGCCCCGCTTCTCGAGCAGCGACGAGAGCCGCTCGCTCTTCTCGATCGAGACGGTGCCGACGAGCACGGGCAGGCCCGTCCGCTGGATCTCCTTGATCTTGGAGCGGGGGATCGTCTCGGTGTCCTTGCCCGTCTTCTCCTCGAAGACCACCTCGGCGTCGGCTTCCCGCACGATCCGGCCGACCTTCCAGGAGCCGTCGGCGAGGGCCAGCGTGTCCCAGCGGTGGATCCGCTCCACCTCGTCGGCCACGGCGACCCACTTCTCCCGTTCGGTGCGGTAGATGACGTCGGGGTGGTTGATCCGCTGCAGGCCGCGGTTGGGCGGGATCGCGATCACGTCGAGCTTGTAGATCTTCCAGAACTCGGTGGCCTCCGTCATGGCCGTGCCAGTCATGCCGGAGAGCTTCTTGTAGAGCTTGAAGAAGTTTTGGAGGGTGACCGTGGCGAGGGTCTGCGACTCCTCCTTGATCTTCACCCCCTCCTTGGCCTCGACCGACTGGTGGAGCCCGTCGGACCACTGCCGGCCCGGCATCAGCCGGCCGGTGAACTCGTCGACGATCACCACCTCTCCCTGCTGGACCACGTAGTTGACGTCCCGCTTGTAGAGGAAGTGGGCCTTGAGGGCGTTGTCGATCAGATGGGGCCACTCCATGTTGCCCACCGTATAGAAGCTCTCCACGCCGGCGAGCTTCTCGGCCGTGCGCACGCCCTCCTCGGTGAGCGCGACGGTGTGCTCCTTCTCCTTGACCTCGAAGTGGGTCTCGGCCTTGAGCTGGCGGGCGATCTGGTCGGCCCGGGCATACTTGGCCACGTCGTCGTGGGCGGGGCCGGAGATGATCAGCGGGGTGCGGGCCTCGTCGATCAGGATGTTGTCGACCTCGTCCACGATCGCGAAGTGGAGCGGCCCCTGGGCCTGCTGGGCGTGCTTGGGGAAGCGGTCGTCGCCGCGGGCGGCCATCCGCATGTTGTCGCGGAGATAGTCGAAGCCGAACTCGTTGTTGGTGCCGTAGGTGATGTCGCAGGCGTAAGACTTCTGCCGCTGGCCGGAATCCATGCCCGACTGGATCGCCCCCACGGTGAGCCCCAGGCCCATGTAGAGCGGGGCCATCCACTCCATGTCGCGGCGGGCGAGGTAGTCGTTGACGGTGACGACGTGCACGCCCTTGCCCTCGAGCGCGTTGAGGTAGGCCGGGAGCGTGGCTACGAGGGTCTTGCCCTCGCCCGTGATCATCTCGGCGATCGCCCCCGAGTGGAGCACCATGCCGCCGATCAGCTGCACGTCGTAGTGCCGCATCCGCAGCCACCGCCGGCCCCCCTCGCGGCAGACGGCGAAGGCTTCCACGAGCAGGTCATCGAGGGTCTCGCCGGCTGCCAGCCGCCGCTTGAAGTCGGCCGTCTGGCCGGCGAGCTCGGTGTCGCTCATGGCCTGGTAGCGAGGCTCGAGCAGGTTGATGGCCTCGATCTTGGGCTCGAGCCGGCGGATGTAACGGGCGTTGGAGGAGCCGAAGAGCCCCGTGATGAACCGCTCGGCCCGGCCGCTCAAGGCGGAGGCACCGTTCGTCACCGAGTCCCAGAGGCGTTCGAGGATTTCCATGGATGTGTTCGGGGGCTGTGTTCGGGGGCTGTGGTCGGGGGCTGTGGTCGGGGGCTGTGGGCGGGGGCTGTGG
>CAXNGP010000280.1:0-3902 GCA_964201845.1 Pirellulales bacterium | reverse complement strand
ACCGTCCCGCGCCGCCGCTCACCCGGACGTCACCCGCTGGGAACGAGACGTCGCGACGCTCGAGGCGCTCGACGGCCGCCAAGCCGATCCGCCCGACGCGATCCTGTTCATCGGTTCGTCGAGCATCCGGCTCTGGGACTCGATCGCGGCCGACATGGCCCCCTGGCCGGTCGTGCGCCGCGGCTACGGCGGGGCCCGCTACCGTGATCTCTGCCACTTTGCGCCGCGGCTCGTCGCCAAGCACGACCCGCGGGCGATCGTCGTGTTCTCGGCCAACGACATCTCCGAGCCGGGCGCGGCTCCGGCCGTCGAGCAGGTGATGGTCGACGTGCGGGCGACCCTGGCCGGAATCCGCGGCCGCCATCCGCAGGTGCCGGTGGTGTTCGTGGCCGTGACCCCGACCGCATCCCGGTGGCAACTATGGCCCGAGATCTCCCGGCTCAACGCCGCGCTCGAGGCGCTGTGTGCCGACGAGGCGGGGACGTTCTTCGTCGCCACGGCCGAGCGGTTCCTCGACCCGGACAGCGGCCGGCCCATCCCCGAGCTGTTCCAGGACGATCGGCTGCACCTCAGTCGGGCCGGCTATCGGGTATGGGCCGAGGCGATCGGCGCGGCCCTCACCGAGGTGCTGGCGGAAGCCGACACGCCGGTGGCCCGCTGACGGAGTTGCCGGGAAGCCCGCGCACGTCCCACCCGGGCGCCGCCGCTCCCGCCGGTGACGGGCCGCCCGTTCGGGAGGCGACACACGATGTGCCGCTCAGACCCGACGCGTGGCCGGCGAAGGCGGCGCGTCACCGGAGGGAGCAGGCACCGCAGGGCGTCGTGCCCCGCGGCCCGGCCTGACGGAACAGGCTCAGCTGAACGTGCCCGGCTCGCCCGCCGGGGCGACGGGCATGCCGGCCGGGTGAGCCGGCATCGCCGCGCCGTCGCAGCACGGCCCCGGGGCCGCGGCCGGCCCGCACGGGTCGCACACCGGCCCGCAGGGCGCCGCCATCGGAGCCTGGCAAGGCTGCGATTGCTGGCTGCACGGGGAGCGGAACTCCATGAAGGAGGGGCGACGGCAACTGTTGCCGCCACCCATGCAGCTGCTGCAGCCGGGAGCCGCCGCGAGGGCGGCCAGACCGAGCGCCAGACAGACGAAGCGCGACATGACGAACTTCTCCAGCGGGCGATAGGCCCGAGCGATGAGCGGGATCCGACCAGTGGTGGCGTCATCGCCACCACCGAAACCCTAGCTCACGATTCCGCGCCGGGCGGCCGACCGCGAAAAAAATGTTGGCCGTCTCGAGTCCACGGCTGCCCGTGGTGCCGGTTCTGCGGACGGCCTGTCCGCGCCGCGCAGCCCGTGAGGACCGTCATCATCGTGTGCTAGGGTTTCGACGATGCGATCGCAACCGGCGGCGTGACCGCTGGCGCGGGATCATCCCGCGACCGATATCTAACCGACATGTTCCCCAAGCTCCCCCTCCCGTCGCGCCGGCTCGCCGCCGCCCTCCTGATCGGCCTGGCCACGGCCGCAGGCCGCGCCGCCGAGCCCGGGCTAGTCCCGGACACCGCTGCGGAGACCGTGCCCACCGAGCCCGAAGCGGAGGCCGACTGTCCCCCCGAACTCGCCGCTGGGGAACTCGACGTCTGGGTGGCGAGCACCCGCCGGCTGCCAGGGGTGTGTCGCACCCCCGAGCATGCCGAGTTGGCGATCGAGCAGCTCGTGGTCGACGGCACCCGCCGCCGCTGGGAGCGGGCCGACCTCGCCGGTCTGCTTGCCGACCCGGCTCGACCGCTCGTGTTCTTCGTGCACGGCAACCGCTACGAGCCCGCCGATGCCAAGGCCCAGGGGATCGGGCTCGCTCAGCGGCTGGCCGCCGCGCGGGACGGCCTGCCCCCGCGGGTGGTGATCCTCTCCTGGCCCAGCCAGAAGCAGGGCGTGCTCCTCAAGGACGGCCGGCGGACGTACGAGCGGGCCTACGCCGACGGGCAATACCTCGCCTGGCTGCTCGGCCAGGTCGAGCCCGAGCAGCCCGTCGCGATCGTCGGCTACTCCTTCGGTGCCCTGGTTGCGACCGAGGCGCTCGATGAGATCGCGCGACGCGACGCGACGGCAGCCGAGGGGATTCGCTGGGCCGACCGGCCGGGCCGGCTTCACCTCGTGTTCGTGGTCCCGGCCCTGCGGGCCGACGCCCTCGCCCCTCGCGGGCCGTTTCGCGGGACGATCGCCGGCGTCGATCGACTCACGCTGCTGATCAACTCCCGCGACGAGGCGCTGCGGTTCTTCCCGCTGCTCGAACCGGACGTGAGGGCCCCCGCCCTCGGCTTCGTGGGCATGCCCCGCCGCTGGCTGCCGGCCGAGGTCGACTATCAGGCGGTCGATGCGGCGGGGATCGTGGGCAAGCTCCACACGATGCGCCGCTACCTCGATTCGAGTCCGCTCGCCGAGCGGATCGCCGGCGGGGCGCTCGACGGCCTGGCCGGCGAATAGTCGGCCGGCGGCCGGCGCATCAGGCGGCCCGCCGCGTCGGCAGGGTGCCGTCGCGGGCCAGGCGGGCCTCGACCATCATCCGCACCACGGCGGGCATCGCGTGCTCGGCCGTCCAGCCGAGCCGCTCGCTGGCGCGACGGGTGTCGGCCCGGCCGCAGGCGATCTCGCTGGGCCGCACAAGGGCCGGGTCGCGGACGACGTGCCGCCGCCAGTCGAGCCCGACCGCCCGGAAGGCCTCGGCCACGAACTCCTCGAGGCTCGTCGTCACACCGGTGGCGATCACGAAGTCCTCGAGTTCGTCCTGCTGGAGCATCCGGTGCATGGCCACGACATATTCCGGGGCCCAGCCCCAGTCGCGGCGGATCGAGAGGTCGCCCAGCCGGAGCGACTCCTGCTCCCCGCGCGCGATCCGGCAGGCCGCCGCCACGATCTTCTGGGTCACGAACCGCTCGGGTCGCAGCGGGCTCTCGTGGTTGAAGAGGATTCCCGTGGCCGCCGCGATCCGATAGGCCTCGCGGTACTGGGCGATCTGCCAGAAGGAGGTCGCCTTGGCGATCCCGTAGGGGCTGCGCGGCTTGAGCACGGTGGTCTCGCCGGCCGGCTCTTCCCCGGCGTTGCCGAACATCTCCGAACTGCCGGCGTTGTAGAGCCGCACCGGTCGACCCAGGAGCCGGATCGCCTCGAGCAGGTTGAGCGTGCCGACGACGATGCTCTCGAAGGTCTCGACCGGCTGGTCGAACGACAGGCCCACGCTCGACTGGCCGGCGAGGTTGTAGACCTCGTCGGGGGCGGCCCGCGTGAGCGCCTGGAGCGTGGAGCGGAAGTCGACGAGCGACATCGAGACGAGGCCGACGCGGTCGCGGATCCCGAGCGCCTCGAGCCCCGTGAACCGGCCCCCCTGGGCGTCGCGGCTGGTGCCCACGACCGAGTAGCCGAGCGCGAGCAGGTGGGCGGCCAGATAGGCGCCGTCCTGACCGCCGATGCCGCAGATCACGGCGGTGCGGCCGGAGAATTCGGACGGCGGTGCGCTGGCGGGGTTGCTCATCGGAATGAGTGTGCTCGTCGGAGCGGGGACGGTAGCAAACCCCCCCCGGGGAACGATACGGCAGTTTTGCCCGCCAACCCGTGATCAGGCCCGGGTCGCGGTCAGGCCCCGGCGAACCAGGCCGCGGTGCGGGCCAGGCCGTCGGCCAGCGACACGGTCGGTCGCCAGCCGAGGACGTCGGCCGCCTGTGCGGGGTCGACCAGGTTGCTCCGCAGGTCGCCGGCGCGGGCCGGCCCATGCTCGGGTGGCGGCAGCGCGGCCGCCCGCCCGCGGCCGGCGAGTTCGTGTTCAATCGCGGCCCGCAGCATCAGCTCGAGTTGGTTGACGTCGGTGCCAAGCCCCGTGCCGATGTTGAGGCTGACGAGGCCGCCGGCGCGGATC
>CAXNGP010000279.1:0-3903 GCA_964201845.1 Pirellulales bacterium | reverse complement strand
ATCGCCCCGAAGATCAAGGCGGAATACGGCCTCAACATCTGCGCCTGCCTCGGGCTGCTTACGCCGGAGCAGGCCAAGCGGCTGGCCGCCGCCGGGGTCGACAAGGTCAACCACAACCTCAACACGAGCGAGCGCTACTACGGCGAGATCTGCTCCACCCACACCTACGCCGACCGGGTCGCGACGCTGGCCGCCTGCCGGGAGGCGGGCCTGTCGCTCTGCAGCGGCGGCATCATGGGCATGGGCGAGTCGCCCGACGATCTCGTCGACATGGCCTTCGAGCTGCGCGAGCTGGAGGTCGAGTCGATCCCGCTCAACTTCCTGAACGCGATCGACGGCACGCCGCTGGAGCACGTCGACCGGCTCTCTCCCCGCGACTGCCTGCGGGGCTTGGCCCTGATGCGGCTGGTCAATCCCACCGCCGAGATTCGGATCGCCGGCGGCCGCGAGATCCACCTCGGCAGCCTGCAGGCGCTCGGGCTCTACGCGGCCAACTCGATGTTCGTGGGCGACTACCTGACCACGAAGGGGCAGCTGCCCGAGGCGGATTACAAGATGATCCAGGATCTCGGGTTCACGATCACCCGGGGCGCCGAAGCCGCCGAGCCCGTCCCGGCGCTCGGTTAGCCGGCGTTGCCGCGTCTCACGCGTCCCCGATGCTCATGAGCAACTCGGCCATCTCGCCGGCGGCGTGCGCGTTGCCCTGCGCGCGAGCGGCCTCGATGCCCTCGCGGAGCGCGCGGCGGGCATCCTCGACGAGCCCGCGGGCGGCGAGAAACTGCCCCGCCATCTGGAGCGCGGGCACATAGGGGGGCGAGCCGCGGCCGAGGTCCTCGAGGATCGAGAGGCAGCCCTGCCACTCGCCGGCCGACTCCATCTCGAGCGCCAGGCTGTAGCGGAGAAACACGTCGCCCGGGTCGTCCCGCAGCAGGGCCTCGATCTTCTCGCGGCGGGATTGGCTCATGGTTCAGCTCCTGGGTTCGGGCGGGCGGCGAGGTCGGTCGGATCGATCACGGCCACGCGGCCCGCCGGCCCGCCGTGCACGACCACGATCGCCCGCGACGAACTGCAGACGAGATCGCGAGGAGACTCGAGGGGAGCCACGAGCACGGGCCGGATCCCCTGCCGGCCGTCGGTCAGCGCCGCGTCGAGCCGCCACAACCCGGAGCGGCCCTCGGGGCCGGTGCCCGCGGCCCAGAGCGCATGGTCGCCACGACCGAAGTCGAACCCGCGGATGCCCTGCAGGCCGGCAGGCAGACGGAGCAGTTCCTGGCCCCCGAGGTCGAAAAACGCGATCGTGTCGCCGCCGGTCGACGGAGTGGCGTCGGCGGCAGCGGCCCGCAGCACGAGCACGAGTTCCTCGGCCGGACTGACCGCCGCCGCCACGGGGATCAGGTCGTCTGCCAACCCGGGACAGCCGCGATCGGTCAGCGGTCCCACCCGGACACCCGCCACGGCCGCGCGGAGCACCGGCGGCAGCGGCGCCGGCAGGCCCGTGACCGCCAACCACCCGCAGGCATGACTGACGGCCAGATCCACTCCCTCCGAACCGCCCGAGGCGGTGCCGATCGGGATGCGTTGCAGCGGGCTGCCGGCCTCCACCGGACCGTCGGGCGCGATCCGGTAGGTGCACAAGGACCAGTCGTCGCCGGCCCGACAGACGGCGGCCACGACGTCTCCGGTCAGGTAACCGATGGCCACGAACGCCGGCGCGCCGGCCGCTGCGGGCCCGACCAGGTCGCGGCGGGCAGCCGGCCGCGACGCGTCGAAGGCGACCAGCGCCCGCCGGGTCTCGTCGATGGCGGCGATCGTCTGGCCGTTCGAGGTGGCTGCGACCCGCGGCCCGGCCGGTGTCTCGGCGAGGGCGACGGCCGTATGCGTGCCGGCGGCGGCGATCAACCAAGCCGCCAGGAGCCGCTGCATGGCCTCACCCACCGACCGCCGGCAGACCGTGGGCGGCCTCCCAGGCGGCGATCGCGTCGGTGTGCCGGAGTGACAGGCCGATGTCATCGAGCCCCTCGAGCAGGCACTGCCGTCGGAAGGGATCGACCGTGAACGACGCGGTGAAGCCCGCATCGTCGTGCACCTTGCCCGCGCGGAGGTCGATGTGCAGCCGATAGGTGCCCCCCGCAGCGGCCGCGGCGGCGGCCCGCTTGAAGAGCTCGTCGACCTCGGCTTCCGTGAGCCGGATCGGCAGCATCCCGTTCTGGAAGCAGTTGTTGAAGAAGATGTCGGCGAAGGTGGGGGCGATCACGGCCCGAAACCCATAGTCGGCCAGCGCCCAGGGGGCGTGCTCGCGGCTCGAGCCGCAGCCGAAGTTGCGCCGGGCCAGCAGGATCGTGGCCCCCTTGGCCTCGGGCCGGTTGAGTTCAAAGGCCGGATCCGGCGCGCCATCGGGCAGAAACCGCCAGTCGAAGAACAGAAACTGGCCGAAGCCCGTCCGCTCGATCCGCTTGAGGAACTGCTTGGGGATGATCTGGTCGGTGTCGACGTTGGCCCGGTCCAGGGACGAGACGACGCCGGAATGAGTGGTGAACGGATCCATGATGCTTGCTTCTCGCTCCTCGCCGGCGCTAGCGATACTCCCAGCCACGGACATCCACGAACCGGCCGCTGACGGCCGCCGCGGCCGCCATCGCCGGCGAGACGAGGTGGGTCCGGCCCCCCTTGCCCTGCCGCCCTTCGAAGTTGCGGTTGCTCGTCGACGCGCACCGCTCGCCGGGCGCGAGCGTGTCGGGGTTCATTCCCAGGCACATGCTGCAGCCGGCCTCCCGCCACTCGAAGCCCGCCTCGGCGAACACCCGGTCGAGCCCTTCGGCCTCCGCCTCCCGCTTCACGCGGCCGCTGCCCGGCACCACCATCGCCCGCACCGTCGGGGCCACGCGGTAGCCGCGGACCACCGCCGCCGCTGCCCGCAGATCCTCAATCCGGCTGTTGGTGCACGACCCGATGAACACGCGGTCGAGCGGGATCTCGACGATCGGCGTGCCCCCTGCCAGCCCCATGTAGTCAAGGGCTCGCGCGGCGCTCGACTTGTCGTTGGCGTCGGCGAACGAGCCCGGGTCGGGCACACGGGCATCCACGCCGACGACCTGGGCGGGGTTCGTGCCCCAGGTGACCTGCGGGACGACATCGGCGGCCGAGAAGATCTCGACGCGGTCGTAGCTCGCCCCGGGGTCCGAGGGGAGTTTCTCCCAGGCGGCCACGGCGCGGTCGAAGTCACGCGGGGCAAAGTCGCGGCCGCGGAGGTAATCGAAGGTGGTCGCGTCGGGGGCGATCATGCCGGCCCGGGCGCCCGCCTCGATCGACATGTTGCACACCGTCATCCGCTCGGACATTCCCAGCGACCGGATGCACTCGCCGGTGTATTCGAGCACGTAGCCCGAGCCCCCCTCGGTCGACAGGCGGCCGATCAGATGGAGCACGAGATCCTTGGCGGTGACGCCGCCCGGGAGCCGACCGTTGACGCGGATCTCGAACGACTTGGGCTTGCCCTGCCGGAGCGTCTGCGTGGCCAGCACGTGCTCGACCTCGCTCGTGCCGATGCCGAAGGCCAGCGCCCCGAGCGCCCCGTGGGTGGCGGTGTGGCTGTCGCCGCAGACGATCGTCATGCCGGGCTGGGTGATCCCGAGTTCGGGCCCGATCACGTGCACGATCCCCTGGTCGGCGTCGCCCAGGTCGTAGAGCTTCACGCCAAACTCGCGGCAGTTGGTCCGCAGCGTGTCGATCTGCTGCTTCGAGACCGGGTCGGCGATCGGCAGCCGCCGATCGGTCGTGGGAACGTTGTGGTCGGGCGTGGCGAAGGTCGCCTCGGGCCGGCGGACCCGGCGGCCGGCGATCCGGAGGCCCTCGAACGCCTGGGGGCTCGTCACCTCATGCACGAGGTGACGGTCGATGTAGAGC
>CAXNGP010000278.1:0-3906 GCA_964201845.1 Pirellulales bacterium | reverse complement strand
CCGGCTCGGGCTCGACGGCGACGGGCCGGGGGCTCTCCACCGGCGCGGCCGCGACCGGCGGAGCCGCCACGGGCGCCGGCGCCGCCGCAGGCTTGGCCGCCGCAGGCTGCGGAGCCGGCTGGGCCGCGGGCGGCTTGGGCGGCGTCGCCGGAGCGGCCCCCGCCGCGCCGAGCAGCACCAGCGCCTGACCCACCTTCACGGTGTCGCCTTTCTTGACGAGCACCTTGTCGATTCGTCCGCCCGGAGGACAGGGTACCTCGATCACCGCCTTGTCGGTCTCGACTTCGAGCAGCGCCTGCCCCGGCTTGATGACGTCGCCCTCCGAAACGAACACCGTGACGACGTCGCCGGAGGCGATGTTTTCTCCCAGATCGGGAAGCGTGAACTCGGTTGCCATGCGTGGGAAATCGGGGGGAGGGGATGAAAGAAGGGTCGCGGCCGCGGCGGACCGCGGAGGGTCACGCCAGGGCGGCGTCGATCTTATCCGGATTCACGCCGAGCCGCCGAATCGCTTCGGACACGACGTGGCGACCGATCGCCCCGGTCTCGGCCAGCCGCCAGAGCGCACCGATCGCGATGCACTCCGCGTCGACCTCGAAGTGCCGGCGGAGCGGCCCGCGGGTCTCACTGCGGCCGAAGCCGTCGGTGCCGAGGGCGAAGATGCCGCCCGGAATCCACGGGTCGAGCTGCTCCTGCACGGCCCGCACATGGTCGCTCGCGGCCACGAACACGCCCGTGGCGTCGCCCACGAGCGACTCCAGGTAGCTCCGCTGCGGCGGCTGCTCGGGGTGGAGCATGTTCCACCGCCGGCAGGACTGGGCTTCCCGTCGCAGTTCCTTCCAGCTCGTGACGCTCCAGACGGTGCTCGGGATGCCCCAGTGCTCGGCCAGCAGGTCGGCCGCCCGGATCACCTCGCGAAGGATCGCCCCCGAGCCCAGCAGCTGCACGGGCGGCAGATTGGCCGCCACCGGCGTGCCCTTCGCGGCCACGTCCCGGAGCCGGTACATGCCCTTGAGGATGCCTTCCTCGCAGCCGGCCGGCATCGGCGGCATCTCGTAGTTTTCGTTGTAGACCGTGATGTAGTAGATCCAGTCCTCGCCCTTGGCATACATCCGCTCGAGCCCCTCGAGCATGATCACGGTCGCTTCGTAGACGAAGGCCGGGTCGTAGGCCCGGACCGTCGGGTAGGCCATGGCGAACAGGTGGCTGTGGCCGTCCTGGTGCTGCAGCCCCTCGCCGGCGAGCGTCGTTCGGCCGGCCGTGCCGCCCAGAAGGAAGCCGCGGGCGCGGCAGTCGCAGGCCGCCCAGATCAGGTCGCCGATCCGCTGGAACCCGAACATCGAGTAGTAGATGTACATCGGGATCATCGGCACGCCGTGGCTGGCATAGGCCGTGCCGGCGGCGACGAAGCTCGACATGCTGCCCGCCTCGGTGATCCCCTCCTCGAGGATCTGGCCGTCCTTCGCCTCGCGGTAGTAGAGGAGCTGGTCGGAATCGACCGGCTCGTACAGCTGCCCGGTGTGCGCGTAGATGCCGCACTGCTTGAAGAGCGGATCCATGCCGAAGGTCCGCGATTCGTCGGGCACGATCGGCACGATGTATTTGCCGACGTGCTTGTCTTTCAGCAGCGAGGCCATCAGGGTGACCACGCCGGTGGTGGTGGAAACCTCGCGGCCCGCACTCTTCTCGATGAAGCCGGCGTAGTCGGCCAGCTTCGGCGTCTGGAGCTTGGGCGACTCCAGCGGTCGCGTGGGCACGTAGCCGCCCAGCGCCTGGCGGCGCTCGCGGAGATACCGCATCTCCTCGGAGTCCTCGGCGGGCCGGTAGAAGGGGGCCTTGGCCACCTCGTCGTCGGAGATCGGGATCCCGAACCGCGACCGGAAGGCCCGCAGTTCGTCCTCGTTGAGCTTCTTCTGCTGATGGGTGACGTTGCGGCCCTCGCCCACCTCGCCGAGGCCGTAGCCCTTGATCGTCTTGGCGATGATCACGGTCGGCTTGCCGTGGCACTGCATCGCCGCGGCATAGGCGGCGTAGACCTTCTCCGGGTCGTGGCCGCCGCGCTTGAGCTTCTTGAGCTTCTCGTCGGAGAGGTTGGCCACCATCTCCAGGAGCTTGGGATCCGCCCCGAAGAAATGATCGCGGATGTAGCTGCCGGGCATGACGACGTACTTCTGGTACTGCCCGTCGACGATCTCGTTCATCCGCTTGACGAGCAGCCCCTCGTCGTCCTTGTCGAGCAGCGGCTCCCAGTCCTCGCCCCAGATCACCTTGATGACGTTCCAGCCGGCGCCCCGAAAAACGCCCTCGAGCTCCTGGATGATCTTGCCGTTGCCCCGCACCGGCCCGTCGAGCCGCTGGAGGTTGCAGTTAATCACGAACACCAGGTTGTCGAGATGCTCCCGGGCGGCCAGCGAGATGCTGCCGAGCGTCTCCGGCTCGTCGGTCTCGCCGTCGCCGATGAAGCACCAGACGTGCTGCTTGCTCGTGTCCTTGATCCCGCGGTCCTGGAGATACTTGTTGAACCGGGCCTGGTAGATCGCCATCAGCGGCCCCAGACCCATCGAGACGGTGGGAAACTCCCAGAAGCCCGGCATCAGCCAGGGATGCGGATAGCTGGACAGCCCGCCCCCCTCGGCCAGTTCGCGACGGAAGTTCTCCAGCTGCTTCTCGGAGATCCGGCCCTCGAGGTAGGCGCGGGCGTAGATGCCCGGCGAGGCGTGCCCCTGGAAGTAAACCTGGTCGCCCGAGTAGTCGTCGCTCCGGCCGCGGATGAAGTGGTTCATCGCGACGTCGACGAGGGTCGCCGACGAGGCGAAGGTGGAGATGTGGCCGCCGATGCTCTTGTCTTCGCGGTTGGCCCGCACCACCATCGCCATCGCGTTCCAGCGGATGATGCTCTTGATCCGCCGCTCGATCTCACGATTGCCGGGAAATGGCGGCTGCCGGTCGACGGGGATCGTGTTGATGTAGGGCGTGGTGGCCGAGAACGGGATCGGCACCCCGAGCCGGTAGGCCTCCTGCTCGATGGCGTGGAGCAGGTAGGCGGCCCGATCGCCCCCCCGGCTGTTGATCACGTACCGCAGCGAGTCGAGCCACTCGCGGGTCTCGGTCGGGTCGGTGTCGACCGACGAAACCCCATCGGTCGCCTCCGGCTGGCCCGAAGCGCCCGCCCCCACCTGCCCGATGGCCATCGGGGAATGCGCCCCCCGCGGAAGCATCACGCCGTCGGTATCGCCGGCCGGGGTGACGGTGCGGGCGGCCTGATCGACGTCGGGGGTGGACATGGCTGACTCCGGAAAAAGCAGGTGACTTTTCAGATTATTCCGGTTGCACCGGGGGCGTCTAGGGCGGTTCGCGACCCGGCCGGCCGGCGCCCGCGAAACGTGCGGGGCGAAGAGGCCGCCCGGCCGTCCGCCCGCGTCAGCGGGCCGCCGATTCGGACCGGGGGCGGTAGATCTCGGTCGCCAGGCCGAAGTAGTTCTCGGCCGAGAAGGCGACGGTCTCGCCCAGCGTGGGATGGGGATGGATCGTCTCCACCAAGTCGCGGGCCGAGCAGCCCATCTCGATGGCCAGCGCCCCCTCGGCGATGAGCTCGCCGGCGCCGGGGCCGACGATCCCGACACCCAGGACCGCGTCGGTCTCGGGATCGAGCAGGATCTTGGTCAGCCCGTCGGTGCGGCCGAGCGCATGCGCGCGACCGCTCGCCGCCCAGGGGTAGCGGCTGATTTCGACCACCCGCCCCGCCGCCGCCGCTTCCTGCTCCGTGAGGCCCGCCCAGGCGATCTCGGGATCGGTGAACACGACCGCCGGGATGGCCCGCGGCGCGAAGACCGCCGGCTCCCCATGGAGCGCCTCGACGGCCACCTTGCCCTGATGGCTCGCGCGATGGGCGAGCATCGGATCCCC
>CAXNGP010000277.1:0-3911 GCA_964201845.1 Pirellulales bacterium | reverse complement strand
AAGTTCGCAATACCGCCGCTCGACGATGTCGGCGTTCTCCGCTGGCGGCACGACGTCGTCGGCATCGCCCACGACGTGGATCAGCGCCACGCCTGCCTTGGCGAGCGGGCCGAGCGTGTCGACAGGATTGCCCCGGTAGGCGAGCGCCGCGGCCTCGTCCGCGAAGCCATACGCGGCGATGCAGGCCTTCCAGTCGCCGGGGCTGCCCTTGCCCCTCCCCTTGCCACCCGGCCAGCTCTTGAAGTCGCAGACGCCGGCGTCGCCGTAGATCACCGCGACCCGGTCGGGATGCTCCGAGGCATAGCGGTGGGCGTAGAGCCCGCCGCGGCTGATGCCAATGAGCGCCGCCTTCGGGGCCAGGCCCCGCCGCACGAGCTCGTCATGAAACGCCGCGAGCTGCGCCACCGCGGCGGGGCTGCCGAAGGTGTTGCCCACGTCGAGGAAGGCATGGTGGAAGCCCTTCGCCACGAGCTGCGGCGCGGCGCACCGCGCGGTGAACGCGTCGGGGAACATCAGGCACCACGACCACGGATTGCCTGGCAGGGGCTCCTTCGGCTCGACGACCCAGGCCGACCGGCCCGCGAACTGGAACTTGTGCCGCTTGGCACCGTGCCACTCGTCGATGGTCTCGCCGGGAAACGCGAGGTCGGGCCGGGCGGCCACGACCACCGGTTCAGCGGCGGAGAGCGGTGCGGCGGCGAGCATGATCAGTGTCGTGAGGATTGCGGTTCGCATGGGTGACTCTCCTTGGGTCGCGAGGCAGGGTCTCACGGAGTGGGTCGGGGTTGCCCATGCCATCTCGCCGGACGCTCCCTTTGGGCATCCTGCCCTCCGGTCGCTCGGAGGAAACCTCGCTTCGCCTTCCCGGCTGCGCTCGGTTTCCTACGCCGCTCGATTGGCATGGGCAACCCCTTACGTCGATTGCGCACGACCGAACCGAGCCTAGTGCATGGTGCCGTGGAGCACGCCCTTCACCGGCTCGCCGGCGGCGGTCTTCACGGCCCACTCGACGGAATAGCACCAGGTCGGGCCGAAGTCGGGCACGGTGAGCGAGACGCGACGGCCGTCGCTCGAGAGCGTGGCCGCTGTCACCGGCAGCTCCCGCTCGTCGAGGTGCTTCGACCCGTAGTTCTTCGTCCGCTCGAGGTTCCACGCCCGCACCTTCCAGTGCGTGAGGTCGCCAGCGACGACCACGTCGAGCGGCTCGACGAACTCGAACTCGAGCTTCCCCGGCTCCGCGTGCAGGCCCACCGGGATCGTGAGCGGCCGCTCGGTCCGCCGCACCCGAAAAAATCCGCCGGGATGCTGGCGGTTGCCCGCCCAGGCGAAGAGGCCGCAGGCGTAGAGCTGCTCGTCGGCGGGATTGAACCGGCCCCGCATGATGCCGGTGGGGAGGTCGCGGATCGGCAGGGCCACCATGCCCCCCTGCACCACGCCAGCCTGGCCCTTCTCGCCCGCAGCCGGCTCGGTCAGCACGAGATGCACCCGCCCCTCGCCGTAGGAGAGTTCGAGCAGCCGGCCGTCGAGTGGCGACCACTTTCCGCTCTTCACCCGCAGCAGCTCGGCCGGGGAGCGGTCGAAGGCGTTCGTGATCCAGAAGGCGGGCGGCGTCATGGCGGCATCGCTTTCGTCGGTCACGTCGTGGTACCCGAACATGTTGCCGTAGAAGCCGCCGGGACGGACGTGATTGATCCGGTTCTTGGGGTTCCAGTGCCCCTCCTGGTCGGTCACCCAGAACGTGCCGTCGGCCTCCACGCAGACGCCGTTGGCCGCCCGGAATCCCGCAGCCACGATTTCGGTGGCCGCGCCGTCGGGTGTCACCTTGAGCAGCGTGCCGTGATGGGGCACGACCGCCGTCAGGGCGTGGCGGGCGCTCTTGGCGTAGTACAGGTTGCCGGCCGCGTCGGTCTCCAGGCCCATCGCAAACTCGTGGAAGTGCTCGGTCACCTGGTGATCGTCGTTGAAGGTGTCATAGCGGTCGGTCATCCCGTCGCCGTCGAGATCCACGAGCCGCACGATCCGGTCGCGGCAGCCGACGTGGATCACGCCCCCGATCACCTTCACCCCCAGCGGCTGGAAGAGCCCCGAGGCGATCCGTCGCCACGCCAGCGTGCCCGTGGCCGAGGTGATGCCCCGCACCTTCCAGACGTCGCCGTCCCAAGAGCAGATCACGGCCTCGTCGGGCCCCGTGAAGTCGATGCCCGAGAACCGCACCTGCGCGTTCCAGGGATTGGCCTCGGGCGCCGCGAGCACATCCACGGCGAAGGAACCATCGTCGCGGCCGGCGGCGATCCGCGTCTCGATCGTCGTGCCCCAGAGCCGCGGGGCCGGCCCACCAGCGACCACCTTGCCGGGAACGGGCAACGAAGCCGCGTGCTTCGCGAGGGCCATGGCGTCGGCCGCCGCGATGGCCACCGCCACGTCGAGCGGCGCGTCGCCCGCCGGGATCACAAGATCGACGTGGCCGTCTCGCACCACGACCTTCGGGCCGCCAGCCGTTTCAGCGGCCGCTCCGCCCACGATCGCCGCGGCCGCCGGCTCCGCCGCGAGTCGCACGACCAGCTCTCTTGGTCGCCGCCCCAGCGAGAACGACCTCACGAGGACGGGCAGCTGTTTATCTCCGCTCACCAGTGGCCGCCCCAGCGAAGGCGTTTCGAGGACGGGCGTGCTCCCCACGCGGTAGTCGAGCACGACGCCGCTGCGTGGCTCCGCCGCCGTGCCGCCGCGGCCCACGTGGTGGAGCGACGTGAACCGCACATGGGCCCGCGGGAGCGGGCCATAGGGCCGCTTGTCGCGACCGAGCGGCCGCGGGTCGGTAAACACCCCCGCCTCCGGCTCCGCCCAGCCGGGCATCGTGGTGACCGCCGTCTGCACGTCGCCCGCGACGCGGGGATGAGCCCCGTGCCGCCCGTCGAAGTTGATCCCGGCCCAGTCGATGAATCGCTCGCCCGTCCAGAAGGCGGCGGCCCGCAGCGTGTCGAGTTCGTACAGAATCCAGGCATGCCCGCGGCCCACGCCGCCGGGGCCGTCGTCGAGCCGCACGGCCAGACCCTTGCGGGCGATGTTGCCGCCCCCCTGCCCCACCTCGAACGTGCCCGCCAGGAACGGCCCGTAGTCGTGGAGCCGCCAGGGCTCGATCTGCGAGGGCTCCGGCCCGCGGCTCGTGCCGGCCGGCAGCGACGCGAGGTAGGCCGGCGTGACGGCCGAATACCAACGGGGGTTGCGGTCCTTGAGAAAGGTCTCCCGCAGGTAGTGGATCACGTCGTATTTCTGGCTCGGCACCATCCACGGCTGCGAAACCATCATGCCGTTGCCGTAGGTCAGCGTGCGGTAGATCGCGTAGGGATCGCTCCCCGCTTTGAACGCCCCCTCGGCGAACCGCGGCGCCGTCGGCAGCGAACCGGCCGCGTCGAGCGTGCCGTGGCAGTTGGCGCAGACACGGGAAAAAATCTGCTCCCCGCGCTCGAGCGCTGCCCGCGACTTCGCCGGATCGCCCCAGTCGGCGATGAAGCCCGCATGATCGATCTCGGTCTCGTAGGCCGCGGGGGTCTGGGCCGCGAGCAGGAGCGGATCGGGCGCGAGCTCGGCCGCGCGGGCCGGCCCACCCACGGCGACTTCGGCCAGGTAGGCGACCAGGTCGAGAAACTGCTGCCGGTCGGCCAGCAGGTTGGCGAGGCCGGCCGGCATCAGCGACACGCTCGCCGGCACCCGCTCCTCGATCGCGTTCGCCGGGATCACGATCTCCCGACCCCCCGCTGCCGCGTCCAGGAGCACGATCTCGGTGGCGCTCTCCCGGGCGACGAGCCCGGTGACGCTCTTGCCGTCGTCGGTGAGGATGGTCACGCCGCGATAGGCGGGCCGCACCACCGCCGACGGCTCGAGCACCGCACTGATCAGATGCGAGACGAGCT
>CAXNGP010000276.1:0-3918 GCA_964201845.1 Pirellulales bacterium | reverse complement strand
GCTGGAACGCGACCGCGTGGCCCGCTCGTTGGCAGCCGCGGGTGGGGCAGGGAAGGGGGCCGAGTGGGTGCTCTCCGGCACGCTCGCCGCCGGCGGGGAGTTTCGTATCGAGCTGTCCGACTCCGCCGCCACGATCGACCTGCCGACGGGCACCTCCACGCTCGACGCCAGCGGCGAGTTGGATGCCAGCCCGGAGCCACCGGGCAGCGGCGGGTTGCTGGCGGCCCTGTCGCTCTGGCGGCGACTCGCCGGCGAGGGCCCTGCCGCGGTGGGCCGCACGATCTACCGGGGCACGGCGCCGCGGGATCCGTGGGCGATCGACCCGTCGGGGGGCGACCTGATCGACGTCCTCGAGACGGCGGTGGCGGGCGTGGAGGCGCGGTTCACCGTCGATGCCAAGGGCGCGGTGGTGAGCATCGACCTGTGGACCGCGCCCGACCAGGACCCTTGCGAGGTCCGCTTCAGCGGCCGCCGCGACGACGAGCCGACGATGCCGACGACGATGACCGTGCACCGGGGACCGGAACCGTTCGGCACCTTTCTGATCGACCGCGTGGAGCGGGCGGGAGCGGGCCGATGATCCGCGCCGCGGCTGCCTGCCTCACCGCCCTCGTGACGTGTCTCGTCGGCGCGGCGGCCGACGAGCCGACGCCCCAGGCGCTGATCGCCGGCGGGGCCCGCAAGGTGGTCAAGCTGTATGGCGCCGGCGGGTTACGGGGGCTCGAGGCGCACCAGTCGGGCATCCTCGTCTCGCCCGACGGGCGCATCCTCACGGTCGCGAGCACCGTGCTCGACTCCGAGCAGCTCGACTGCGTGCTCGACGACGGCCGCCGGTACGAGGCGCGGCTCGTGGGCATCGACCCCCGGCGCGAACTCGCGGTGCTCCAGATCGAGGCCGAAGACCTGCCGTGCTTCATGCTCGAGGAAGCGCCGGCGGCCGTGACTCCCGGCACGCGGGTGGTTGCGCTCTCGAACATGTTCGGCGTGGCCGTGGGGGACGAGCGGGTGACGGCCCAGCGGGGCGTCGTCGCCGCGGTGGTGCCGCTCGCTGCCCGGCGGGGTGCGGCCGAGGCGCCGTTTCGCGGCGCGGTCTACGTGCTCGACTGCACGACCAACAACCCGGGCAGCCCGGGGGGCGCTCTCGTCGACGCCCGGGGGCGGTTGCTGGGAATGCTCGGCAAGGAACTGCGGAGCACCGCCGCGGGCATCTGGCTCAACTACGCGCTGCCGGCCTCCGAGCTGACCGCCGGAACCGCGGCGATCCTCGCCGGCGAGGTGTCGGAGAAGCCCAGCCTGGAGTTCAAGCCCTTCGACCCGCGGCTCCTCGGCGCGATCCTCGTGCCCGACCTCCTGGACCGCACGCCACCGTTCGTGGAGACCGTCGCCCCCGACTCGGCCGCCGCTCGTGGGGGCCTGATGACCGACGATCTCGTGATCGCCGTGGGGGGGCGGACCGTGACGACGCGGGCCGATGTGGAGCAGGCGCTCGGCGGTCTGGCCGAGGGCGACCCCGTGAAGCTCACCGTGATCCGCCGCGGCACGCTGGTGGAGTTGAACCTCGGCCCGCGCCCCGGGGGAGGCCGGCCATGAAGCGGCTGCCGCTCTTCCTGGTACTCGCCGCATCCGTTTGGTGGCTCTCCGCCGCCCGCGGATCGGAGCCGACGCTCGCCGAGGAGGCGGCCTTCAGGGCGGCCGTGGAGCGGGTCGCCGGCGGCGTGCTGGGGATAGCGCCGCTCGCGCTCACGGCCGCCGAGGGCGGGCCCGAGGCGGCTGCCGGCCGCGGCCCGGCGACGGGATTCGCGATCGCCAAGGGGCTCGTGGTCACCACCGCCTTCGCCGTGCCCGACGACGTCGAATCGGCGGTGATCGTGCTCGCCGACGGCGGTCGGAGAGCGGCGACGGTGCGGGCCCGCGACGCCTCCCGCGGGCTCGTGCTGCTGGCGGCCGACGACCTACCCGACGGGGCGGCGGCGGAACCGGTGCCCCGAAGCGAACTGCGGCCGGGCCAATGGGCGATCGCCGTGGGCCGGGGCTGGGACGCGGCCACGCCCGGGGTGGCCGTGGGGATCGTCTCGGCGACCGACCGCGTCTGGGGCAAGGCGGTGCAGACCGACGCCGCCGTCTCGCCGATGAACTACGGCGGCCCACTCATCGACATCGCCGGCCGCGTGATCGGTATCCTCGCGCCGCTGCCGGCCGACACGGCGGGCATGAACGAGGGCACCGAACTCTACGACGCCGGGATCGGGTTCGCGGTGCCGCTCGAGGACGTGCTGGCGGTCCTGCCGCGACTCGAACGGGGCGAGTCGCTCGCGGCGGGTGTCCTCGGGATCGGCTACCGCTCTCGTGATGCCATCAACGGCGCGCCGGTGATCGCATCGGTGCGGCAGGGCTCCCCGGCGGCGAAGGCGGGGCTGAGGCCCGGCGACCGGATCGTACGGATCGACGGTCGCGCCGTGCGGCGGATCGCCGATGCCCGCCATGCGATCGCGCCGCGATACGCCGGGGACACGGTCAGCGTCGCGGTCGAGCGGGCCGCCGGAAAGGATTTGCAGCCGATCGAAGCGAAGGCGATGCTCGTCGAGGAACTGCCGGCCTGGCGACAGGCCACGATCGGCGTGCTCGTGGCACCAGCATCCACCCCTGGCGACGCGGTCGACCGTGGCGCGGCGAAGCCCGACGCGGCTGGCCGCGACACCGCGGAAGCCAAGGGGCTGGCCGTGGCCTGGCTGCTGCCCGGCGGCCCCGCCGACCAGGCGGGGCTCCGGCCCGGTGACCGGCTCACCCTGATCAGGGCGGCCGAGGCGGAGACCCGGCTCGACGGCCGCGAAGCCTTGGCCGGCGCCTTGGCGGGCATCGAGCCGGGCGACTCGGTCACGCTCACCTACACGCGGGACGGCGCGGAGGCCACCGCGACGCTCGCCACGACGGGGTTGGACGGTGACGTGCCGGCCGAGAGCCCGCCGCCGCCGGCCACCGCCGCCGACCCGCTCGCGGGCCCCGTCGATGCCGTCGAGGTGGTCCGGCTCGAGGCGGCCGAGGTGGCGGACCCGCCGCTGGCGGTGATCCCCCGCTGCCAGGGTCCGATCGGCGTGCTCGTCTGGTGCGGTCCGCCCCGGGGCAGGCTGGCCGACGCCGAGGCGGCGCCATGGAAGGCGGCCGCGGCGCAGCACGGGATCGCAGTCATCCTGCCCGGCTCCGGCGAGGCCGACGCCTGGAGCCGCGGCGACATCGCAACGGTGACCCGGGCGCTCGCCTCACTCCACACGCGGAAGCCGCTCGATCCGGCGCGGATCGCCGTCGCGGGCAGCGGCGCCGGCGCGGCCTTCGTCTGGCTTGTGGCCGAGCGGCTCGGCAGCGGCGCCGGCGGCGTGGCCCTGGTCGAGACGGCCCTGCCGCGGCGGGCGACCGTAACCCCGGCGGCGGCCGGGGCCGCCCAGTGGATCCTGCTCGGCCCAGGACGTGACGACGCGACGCGGCAGCGTGTGGCCTTCGACCGCGCGCGGCTCGTCAAGGCCGGCCATGCCGTGGGGATCCTGCCGGGCGATCCCGCCGTCGACGAGGCCGTCCCGCCGCCCGCCGACCTGCTCTGCCGCTGGGCCGCGCTGCTCGGGCTGCTGTGACACCGCGGGTCGTGTTCGCCGACGCCGATCTCGTCGTCGTCGACAAGCCGGCGGGGATCCCGAGCGTGCCGGCGCGCACGCCGCTCGACCCTCCGGCCGTCGCCGAGCGACTGCTGGCCCAGTTCGGGCCGCTGGAGGCGGTGCACCGGCTCGACCGCGACACCTCCGGCCTGCTCGTACTGGCCCGCACCCGCGCCGCCCGGGCCGCGCTCGGCCGTGCCTTCGAGCGGGGCGAGGTCGCGAAGCGCTATCTGGCCGTGGTCGTGGGCCGGCCGCCCGAGGATCGGGGGGAACT
>CAXNGP010000275.1:0-3930 GCA_964201845.1 Pirellulales bacterium | reverse complement strand
GTTCCAGCGGGCGGCGTCCTTGGGCTCGTAACGGACCGGCTCGAAGGTGTCGCGGACGACGCGGCGGATGGCCCGCAGGTCGACCTTGCCGTCGCGGGCCAGCAACTGGACGAGCAGGTTGCCGATCGCGGTGGCCTCGACCGGGCCGGCCACGACCGGCCGTCCCGTCGCGTCGGCGATCATCTGGCAGAGCAGGGAGTTCTTGACACCCCCGCCGACCACGTGCACCCGCCCCACGCGGCGGCCCAGCAGGCTGTCGAGTTCGCCGAGCGTGCGCCGCACGGCCGCCGCCACGCTTTCGAGCGCCGCCCGCACCGTGGCCGCGGTCGTCTCGGGTTCTGGCTCGCCCGAGGCCCGCGCCAGGGCGCGGATCGCCGCCGGCATGTCGGCCGGCGCGACGAGCGACGGGTGGTTGGGGTCCACGAGCGTGACCAGCGGCGGCGCCTCGGCGGCCAGCGCCGTGAGCTGATCCCAGCTCCACTCCTGCCCGGCCCGCTGCCAGGCGGCCCGGCACTGCTGCACGAGCCACAGCCCGCAGACGTTCTTCAACAGCCGGGTGGTGCCACCGATGCCGGCCTCGTTGGTGAAGTTGCGGGCCAGGCACTCGGGCGTCACGAGCGGCCGGTCGAGCTCGGCCCCGATGAGCGCCCAGGTGCCCAGGCTCACGTAGCACCACTCGGGCCGCGGGCTCGGGGGCTCGTCGGCCGGCACGGCGGCAACGGCGCTGGCGGTGTCGTGGGTGCCCGGCAGCACCACGCGCACGCCCGTCAGCCCGGTCTCGGCCGCCACGTCCGGCCGCATCGGGCCGAGCACGGTGCCGGGGTCGGAGATCGGCCCGAAGATCCGCGGCGGCAGGCCCAGCCGTTCCATGAGCGGGCGGGCCCAGTCGCCGGACCGCGGGTCGAAGCACTGCGTGGTGCTGGCGTTGGTGCGCTCGTTCGAGGCGACTCCGGAAAGGAGCCAGTGGAAGAGGTCGGGAATCATCAGCAGCCGGTCGGCCGCCGCCAGCACCCGGCTCTCGGCGTGCTTGAGCGCCATCAGTTGGTAGAGGGAGTTGATCTCCATGAACTGCAGGCCGGTGGCGGCGAAGATCTCTTCGCGGGGCACGGCGGCGGTGGTGGCCGAGAGCATGCCCCGCGTCCGGGCGTCGCGGTAGCAGACGGGATTGGCGAGCAGGTCGCCGTCGGCGGCGAGGAACGAGAAGTCGACGCCCCAGGTGTCGACGCCGACGCTCGACACCGCCCTTCCGTGCCGCGCCGCGGCCGCCCGCAGGCCGAGGCTCACCTCCTGCCACAGCCGGGGGAGGTCCCAGATCAACCGACCAGCCATCGTCACCGGCCCGTTGTCGAAACGGTGGACCTCCTCGAGTTCGAGCAGCCGCCCGTCGAAGCCACCCGCCACGACGCGGCCGCCCGAGGCCCCGAGGTCGACCGCCAGTGCCACGTGCCGCGCCATGTCTCGTCCTCGATGGGGTGGGCCGTCGCCCTGGCCCTGGGTGCCGCGAGCGGGGCCCGCCGGGCACGCGGGCCGATTGTTGTGTTTTTCCGGCCGGGGGGTAGGGGGGCGGCGAAAGCCTTGACGATAGACGGGGCGGGCGCTGCTGGTTGACCCCGACCGATTCCGATTCCAAAATCCGCCCGAGGGATACATGCAATACATGACCAACTTGGTAAGGATTCTGGGATGACCGCTGGTTCGGCACCGCCGGATGCCACCTCGGACGCCCAGCCCTCGGCAGCCGTCCGCGAAGAACTCGCCCAGGCCAGCCGGTCGCTGGAGCAGTCGTCGCCCGCCGAGGTCATCGCCTGGGCCGTGGGGCGTTATGGCGCGCGGCTCACGATGGCGACGGCGTTCGGGCCGGAGGGCTGCCTGATCATCCATTGGCTGGCCGCGATCGCCCCGCGCACGTTCGTCTTCAACCTCGACACCGGGTATCAGTTTCCGGAGACGCTCGCCCTGCGGGACCAGATCGCCGTTCGCTACAGGGTCGAGGTGTCGCTCGAGCGCCCGGAGACGAGCGTCGCCGACTACGAGCGACTCCACGGCGGGCCGCTCTACCGCGCCGCCCCCGACCGTTGCTGCAGCGACCGCAAGCTGGCCGTCATCCGGCGGGTGCTCGTCGGGTTCGATGCCTGGATGAGCGGCATCCGTCGCGACCAGAGTCCGGATCGGGCGGCGGCGGCGATCGTCGGCTGGGATCACAAGTTCGGCGTGGTCAAGATCTCGCCGCTGGCAAACTGGACGAAGGCCATGGTCTGGGACGCGATCGTCCGTGAGCGGGTTCCCTACAACCCGCTGCATGATCGCGGCTTCGTGAGCATCGGCTGTGCGCCCTGCACCAGGGCCGTCACGGCCGGCGAGGACGAGCGGGCCGGCCGCTGGAGCGGCATGACCAAGACCGAGTGCGGGCTGCACAGCCGCGAGTGAACGCTTCCCGAGGCCGGTCGCCACGGCCGGTGCCACCATGCGGCTCTCCGCCCGAACCGAGTATGCCGCGATCGCCGCGGTCGAACTGGCGCGGCGGGGCGATGCCGGCGGGCCGGTCGGCATGAAGACGATCTGCGACGCGCAGCGGGTGCCGCCCCGGTTCCTGGTCCACATCCTCCTGCAGTTGAAGCGCGCCGGGATCGTCGCCAGCGTTCGGGGGGCTGGCGGCGGCTACCGCCTGGCGCGGCCGGCCGCCGCGATCACGCTCCGCGACATCCGCGAGGCTGTCGAGGGCGCGACCGAGCGGCCGGCGCCGCTGACGGCCGACCTGGCCGGGGCCTCGCGGGCCGCCACGGCATTGCTCGCGGCTTGGGATGGCGCCGCCCGGGCCGAGGCGGAGGCGCTGGCCCGCGTCACGCTCGCCGACCTGGCCGCCCGCAGCCGCGAGCCCGGTCAGGCGATGTACTACATCTGACGGTATTTCAGCTGACGCGTCCGGGGGTTTGCCCACCGGCTCCGTCCGGGGTGCGTCCATAAAAGCCCCCCGGCGCAAGCCGGGGGGATGCCGCGAGCCATGCCGTTGGGCGTCGGGCCGCCAGGGCTTCCTGGGCCCGGCACGCGTCATCCCCCTTGCTTGCGCAAGGGGGCTTGGATTCCGCCCGGGGGCGTGGCTGTTCGCGAAGGGCATGCATCGTGCTTGCGGACGCACCCGACCCGTGGCACACTCGCAAACCCCGTTGGCCGGCTCGGATCACGCCCAGCACCATCGCCCAGGATCATCATGAACGACACGCTCGAGGTCACGCTCCGCAAGACCACCGGTTCCAGCGAGGCCCGCCGGCTGCGCCGTAGCGGGATGGTCCCCGCGATTCTCTACGGCCACGGGGAGCCCTGCGTGGGCCTCGCCGCCAAGCGGGAGGCCGTCGAGGCCGCCGTGCGTCACGGCAGCCGCGTGGTCGAGCTCAAGGGGGCCGTGAAGACCAGCGCCCTGATCCGCGAGATGCAGTGGGACACCTTCGGCGTCGAGCCGCTGCACGTCGACTTCGTACGGGTCAGCGCCTCCGACCGGATTCGCGTGAAGGTGCCCGTCGACCTCAAGGGCGAGTGCCCCGGCCAGCGGGCCGGCGGCACCGTCAACCTCGTGCTCCACGAGATCGAGGTGGAGTGCAAGGCCGACCACGTGCCTGAGAAGGTGCACGCCCCGGTCGGCCACCTCGAAGTGGGCCACGTGATCAAGGTTCGCGACCTCGAGCTTCCGGAGGGCGTGCGGGCGGTGCCCGACGCCGACGAGCCGGTCGTGACCTGCATGGTCCCCGGAAAGAAGGCGGCGGACGAGGCGGTGGCCGCGCCGGTTGAGCCGGACATCATCGGCCGCAAGGCCGGCGCCGAGGAGGAGGCGGGTGGCGAGTGAGCGTGGCAGGAACGACCTGCACGGCGCCACACAGCCGACCGGGATGGCAGATGCGCCGTGAAGCTCATCGTCGGCCTCGGCAATCCGGGCAG
>CAXNGP010000274.1:0-3958 GCA_964201845.1 Pirellulales bacterium | reverse complement strand
GCCAAGCGGGGGTCCGTCCCGCCGGTCGCGGTCTGGTTCGGCAACGTCCTGATCCTGCTCTGGGGCTGGTGGCTGCTCCGCCGCGTGGTCCGGCAGTAGAATGCCGGTTTCCCGAAACGGCACCGGAGTGCAACGGCATGCGGACGATGAAGGCCCTGGTCAAGCGGGAGGCCAAGCCGGGCCTGTGGCTCGAGGACGTGCCTGTTCCCGAGATCGGCATCAACGACGTGCTCATCCGGGTGGACCGCACCGGGATCTGCGGCACCGACCTTCACATCGAGAAGTGGGACGCCTGGGCCCAGAAGACGATCCCCGTGCCGATGGTCGTGGGCCATGAGTTCGTCGGCGAGGTCGTGGCCGTCGGCTCGAACGTGAACGATTTCTTCCCGGGTGAGATCGTCTCGGGCGAAGGGCACGTCGTCTGCGGTCGCTGCCGCAACTGCCTGGCCGGCCGGCGGCACCTCTGCAAGAACACATCGGGCGTGGGCGTGAACCGCCCGGGAGCCTTCGCGGAGTACCTCTCGCTCCCGCAGACCAACGTCTGGCATCAGGCGCCGGGGATCGACCTCGACGTGGCTGCGATCTTCGACCCGCTCGGCAACGCCGTGCACACGGCCCTGTCGTTCGACCTGCTCGGCGAGGACGTGCTCGTCACGGGGGCCGGTCCGATTGGGATCATGGCCGTGGCTGTCGCGAAGCACGCGGGAGCCCGCCATGTCGTGATCACCGACATGAACCCCTACCGCCTCGCGCTCGCCAAGCGGCTGGGGGCCACCGTCGCACTCGATGTCCGCACCGGCGACCTCAAGCAGGTGATGGCCGAACTCGACATGAAGGAGGGCTTCGACGTGGGCCTCGAGATGTCGGGCTCCCCGGCCGCCCTCCGGCAGATGCTCGACGCGATGTGCCACGGCGGCAACATCGCGATGCTCGGGATCCCCTCCGAGCCGATCGCCATCGACTGGAACATCGTCGTGTTCAACATGCTCACGATCAAGGGCATCTACGGCCGGGAGATGTACGAGACCTGGTACAAGATGACCGTCATGATCCAGAGCGGGCTCGACATCGCCCCGGTGATCACCCACCGCTTCCACTACACGCAGTTCCAGGAGGGCTTCGCGGCGATGAAAAGCGGTGACAGCGGCAAGGTGATCCTGAACTGGAAGGACGCATGAGGAGAGGCGCGGCATGAGCCGGGAATCGCTCTGGGAATCACTGGCGGAGCAGTCGGCCGCGATGCGGTCGGCCGGCACCTACAAGACCGAGCGGGTGCTCGAGGGTCCGCAACGCGCTCGGATCTCCGTGGGCGGCCGCACGGTGCTCAACATGTGCGCCAACAACTACCTCGGGCTCGCCGACCATCCCGACGTGGTTGCGGCGGCCCGCGAGTCGCTCGACCGCTGGGGCTATGGCCTCGCGAGCGTGCGGTTCATCTGCGGCACACAGCGGCTCCACAAGGAGCTCGAGACGAAGCTCAGCGGGTTCGTCGGCATGGAAGACACGATCCTCTACAACTCCTGCTGGGATGCCAACGGGGGCCTGTTCGAGACGATCCTCGGCCCCGAGGATGCGATCGTCTCCGACGAGCTCAACCACGCGAGCATCATCGACGGCATCCGCCTCTGCAAAGCCAAGCGGCTGCGCTATAAGACCAACGACATGGCCGACCTGCGGGCCAGGCTCGCCGAGACGAAGGATGCCCGCCATCGGCTGATCGCCACCGACGGCGTGTTCTCGATGGACGGCCATCTGGCGAATCTGCCGGCCATCTGCGAACTGGCCGACGAATTCGACGCGCTGGTGATGGTGGACGACTCCCACGCCGTCGGCTTCGTGGGCCCGCACGGTCGGGGAACGCCCGAGCACTTCGGAGTGATGGATCGGATCGACATCCTGACCGGAACGCTCGGCAAGGCGCTCGGCGGCGCCAGCGGCGGCTACACGTCCGGCCCCAAGGAACTGGTGGAATGGCTCCGGCAGCGGTCGCGGACGTATCTCTTTTCGAACACCGTCGCCCCGCCGGTGGCCGCGGGGGCGGTCAAGGCCCTCGAGATGCTGGAAGCCTCGACGGCCCTGCGGGACACGCTCGAAGCCAACACCCGCTTCTTCCGGCAGGAGATGACGGCCCGCGGCTTCTCGATCCTGCCGGGCGAGCACCCGATCGTGCCCGTCATGCTTGGCGATGCGGCGCTGGCGTCGCGCATGGCCGACCTGATGTTGGCCGAGGGCGTCTACGTGATCGGTTTCTCTTACCCGGTCGTGCCGCAGGGTAAGGCCCGGATCCGCACGCAGGTCTCGGCGGCCCACTCGCAGGCCGATCTCGAGCAGGCGGTCGCCGCCTTTGAGGCCGTGCGCGCCAAACTTGGCTAGATCAGACGCGCTCTAGGCGGCCAAGCGCGCCGGACGCCGGCGGCGGGCGGCGGGATGGTCGGCGTGACCGTAGGTGTCGTGATACCAGGCGAAGTGCCGCCGCAGGTCGGCCGCCAGCGAAGCGGCCTCCAGGGCATAGCGTTCCGGCCGCCTCGCGCCGGCCGCTCCGCAGTTTTTCCTGGGCAGATCCACCGCCACGTCGAGGCCAAACTCCCGGCAGGCGCGGGCGACGCCCCCTTCCACATCGGCGAAATGCACGAGCCTGGTCTGGGACCACGCAGGGCCGCCGGCATCGAAGAACGCGGCGTAGGACGGCAGCCGGCCGCCGATGGCCTGCCGCACGAAGTCGGCGAACCGACCCTCCCAGGCGGCGGTGACCAGCGGGTCACCGGGATTCGGATTCCTATCGCCCTGTCGCCAATACTCGTAGAGCGACGCCAACATCTCGAGCGGTTCGCGGACGACGCCGATGATCCGGATCGTGACAGGCAGGTCGGGCCGTGGCTCGATCGCGAGCCGCCAGTTGGAGACCCGGGCGAGATACCGCAGTCTCTCGAGCGGCTGCAGGGTGCGGCCACCGGAGAGCCAGGCCAGCGACCGGCGCACGTCGACGTGCGGATGGCCCGGCTTCACGTATCGCGCGTCGGGAAACACGCGTCGGAACCACTCCGCGATCGCGGAGCCCGCGGTCTTCGGGTAATGAGCGAACGCGACGTTGGCAGCGAGACTGTAGAGCATGGCGGCGATGCGATCCGGGTGGCAAAACAGGAGACGGGCCACCTCCCCGCTGTTCCGGTATCGGCAGTCGCGGCGCCCCACTTCGCCCGTTTCCCATGATCGCGGCCACCGCGCGAAAGCTCGGCAACGGCGGGAGACTGGGCAACCCGCCGAGAGCTTTCGGGCCGATCAGCGGTCGTTCGCCCCGGCGGATCGGTTCTCGAAGGCCGGCCGGCCAGGAGCCGCTCGCCGTCGGCACCACGCGAACGTCGAATCGGCCCGGCGAGTTCGGGCCCGAGATCGGTCTGGCGACCGGGCTGCCCGCGAACGGCCGCGGCCACTGCCTCGTGAAGTACGCGGCCAGCGGCATGCCGCTGCATCATGGCTGGAACGCGGCGACCTGGGTGGGCGATGCGACCGGCGCCAATCGCCGCAATTTTTACCCCGGCGAGGGGCCCGACGACCCGAACCAGGGCACGCTCTACCGCGACATGCTCACCAGGTTCCGAGCCGCGATGGCCGCGGCCGACGAACGATCCGGACGGCCCGAGGCTCTTCGTCGGGCCCGCATGGTCTCGACCGACGGGTTCGGCCTGCTGCCCGACACGGTTCACTATGACGCCGCCGGTCAGGTAGCCCTGGGGCGAGGCTTCGCCACGGCCCTGCAGGCGATCGACGGACAGCCCGAACGCCGCTGAGGGGCACGGGCACCGGCCCCGCCGGCCGGGGCTGGTTCCAAGGAGTGGTCGAATCTGGCACAATCCCTGCCGGCGTTTCGGGCAGTTCCCGGCCGCTTTTCCTCCGCTCACGCCCGCCAACTTCGAGGAGTCTTCCATGGCCCGTCCCGTCACGCTCTTCACCGGCCAGT
>CAXNGP010000273.1:0-3969 GCA_964201845.1 Pirellulales bacterium | reverse complement strand
CAGGTGCTCGACTCGGAGCATCCCAAATACGCCAAGCTCGACGTCCGGCAATATCACGGCTCGGTCTACGGCATGGCGGCCGCCGAGCGGGGCTACCTGCGGCCGACCGGCGAGTGGAATGAGCAGCAGGTGACGGTCAAGGGCAGCCGGATCACGGTCGAACTCAACGGCTCGGTGATCCTCGACGCCGACCTGGCGGCCGTGAAAGACTTCATGGGAGGCAAGCCGCATCCCGGGATGAACCGGACGAGCGGGTCCTTCGGCTTCGCCGGCCACGGCGACCCGGTCGAGTTTCGCAACGTCGCGATCAAGCGGCTCGACTGAGCCGGCGTCAGCGGGGCTGGGGAAGATTCTCGAGGTCGAGCAAGTCCTTGGGGCGTCCCGCCGCCTGCTTCATCCGCCGAAGCCATTCCAGCGACGCAAATCGCACACCATCGAGCTCCACGGCGGTCTCCCAGACCGTCAGCACCGGCTCCTCGGGAAGCCCCGGAACGTAGTCGAAGAGATCGAGAAATCCGGTGGTCGTACAGAGCATCATCAGCCGCTCCGCCCGCACGAATCCCGCCGTCACCGGGTAGGTCCGCTCGATGCCCGTGGCGGGATCGATCTCGGTGCCGATGAACCGGCCGTCGATTTCCTGGAGGGCGCGCAGCAGGTTCGCTTCGGCCTGCTCCGACCGGATCCAGATGACGTCGGTGTCCTCCGTGGCCCGCAAAGAACCGTGAAAGTTCACCGCATGTCCGCCGATGACCACGAACGGCACGCCGTGCCGACGGAGGACGTCGAGCACGCGAAGATCAGGTGCCATCCGCGAGCGTTTCCCTCGAGCGGCAGACGGCCCGGGACCTGAAGTTGCGGCGCCGGAAATGGGCGAGGCCCTCCGGATGCCGCTCGAGCACCGCCCACGCCTCGTCGATGAGCCGCTGCATGACCGCGAGCCGCTCACGCGGGGAGAGCGCGGAGGCGCGGATCCGCTGGAGATGGTCTCGCGGCCGAAGATCGGGCACGAGCGCGGCAGGTGTCTCGGCGGACATTCTGTCAGTGTACCCCGCCGCAGATCAGAAGTGGCGGGCTCGGACCGCGCTCGGGAACCTTTCGGGCCGTTCCCGCATCAAACGGGGCCGGCGGCGTAGACTTCTCCCCCGCGGGCCGGTGGGCTTCATGGGTTTCCCTTGGCAGAGGAGCATCTGGTCATGAGTTTTCTCGTCGGGCGGCGCGGCGGGGCCGCGGGCTTTTCGGCGCGGGTGTGCGCGGCAGTGACCGCGAGCATGGTCCTTCTCGGAGGTGATGGCATGCGGCACGGCACGAGGGCTGAGGATCTGCCGCAGGGACCGCGGGCCGCGGCCTGGAAGAAGGTCCAGCAGGCGCTCGACGAGGGGAAGCCGAAGTCGGCGCTCGAGTCGCTCGCCGGCGTCGAGCAAGGCGCGATCGCCGACAAGGCCTGGGCCGAGGCGGCCCGGGCGATCGCCACCAGGGTGCTGGCGGAAACAGGCGACCGGCCCGCCGACGATCCCGAGCGGGTGATCCGGCTCGCGGCCGAGATCGCCAAGGCGCCGGCCGAGACGCACGGCGTGCTCGAAGCGATCCGGGCCAACTGGACCTGGGGCTACTACCAGCAGAACCAGTGGCGCTACCAGCAGCGCACCCAAGGCGGAGCCGACGGCAAGGACCTCGCCAAGATGGGCGAGTGGGACCTGCCCACGCTCGTCACGGAGATCCGCGCCCGGTTCGCCGCCGCCGTGGGCAAACCCGGCAGCCCCGAGCGGAAGGCGCTCCAGTCGCTGCCCGTGGCCGAGTGGGACGCGCTGATCCAGAAGGGCTCGATGCCCGATGCCTGGCGGCCCACGGTCTGGGACGTGGTCGCCCGCGACGCCCTCGATTTCGCGGCCTCCGGTGAGCGGGGCCTGATGGCCCCGGAAGACGCGTTCGAGCTCGACATCGACTCGCCGGCCCTCGGCACGCTGGAGGAGTTTCTGGCTTGGCTACCCGAGGCTGACGAGGCCGTGACCGACAAGGACTCCCCGCTCCTGGAGGCGGCGGCGCTGTACCGCGGGCTGATCGAGTTTCACGCGCGCGACGCCGACACGTCGGCGCTGCTCTCGGCCGACCTCGACCGGATCCTGTGGGCGAGCGGCGCCGCGGTGGGTGAAGGTCTCGAAGACCGCAAGGAAAAATCGCTCCGCGGATTCATCGAGCGGGCCGGCGACCACGAGACGGCGGCGCTCGGAGCGTTTCACCTGGCGAGCCTGATCCAGCAGCAGGGCGATCTGGTGGCGGCGCGGGAGATCGCCGCCAAGGCCGCGGCCGCCCACCCCAAGAGCCACGGCGGGGCCCAGTGCGCCAACCTCGTGACGCAGATCGAGTCCAAGGAGATCTCCGTCTCGACCGAGCGGGCCTGGGCGGCGCCCTTTCCAGCGATCCGCGTCACCTACCGGAATCTCGCCAAGGTGCACCTCCGGGTCGCCAAGGCCGACTGGCTCGGTCGCCTGAAGGCGGGCAAGCCCCACTCGGGGTGGCTCGACGATCAGGACCGGGCCGCGATCCTCGCACTGCCGGCCGTCCGCGAGCACGCGGCCGATCTGCCGGCCACGGCCGACTACCAGCAGCGGGCGGAAGACATCCCGGCCGAGGGAGCGCTCGACGCGGCGCAGCTCGAACCCGGCGCGTATTGGGTGATCGCGAGCCACAAGGCCGACTTCGGCGAGGCCGACAACGTCGTCGCGCTGACGATGGTTTGGGTGACACGGCTGGCGATCGTGACCGAGCAGCAGCGGCCGATCTTCGCCCGCGACATGGCCGGACAGCAGCCCGCGCCGCCGGGTCGGCCGGGCATGCGGCCGCGGCCGATGCGGCGGCCGCAGGGGCCGGGCACGCTCGCCGGGTACGTGGTCGATCTCGCCACCGGCGAGCCGGTGAAGGCCGCCGCCGTGCAGCTCCACGTGCGGGAACAGCAGGGCAACCCTCAGGGCTTCGCCGAGGCGGCGGCCACGAAGACCGATGACGAAGGCCGCTTCGAGGTCGAGGCCGAGCAGGGACGGGAACTGGTCGTCGTGGCGAAGGCGAAGTTGGTTGGCCGCGAGCAGACGGCGGTGAGCAACCCGACGAACGTCTGGCCGAACGTGCAGAACGACCAGGTGAAGACGATCGTGCTGGTCACCGACCGTGGCATCCACCGGCCGGGGCAGATCGTGTTTTACAAGGGGATCGTGGCCGGCGGCGATCAGGCCGTGGCGAAGTATGCCGCGCTGGCCGACGCGCCAGTCGAGGTCTTCTTTCGCGACGCCAACGGCCGGGAGATCGCCAAGGCGAACCACACGACCAGCATCAATGGCTCGTTCCACGGCAACTTCCCGATCCCCGCCGGCTGCCTGCCGGGGCAGTGGTCGATCCAGGCGCAGGCCGCCGGCACCGGCGGAGCGACCGGCGTCCGCGTCGAGGAGTACAAGCGGCCCAAGTTCCAGGTGAAGCTCGACGCACCGAAGGCGAGCGTGCCGCTCGGCGGCGAGGCCTCGCTCACCGGCAAGGCCGAAACCTACACCGGCCTGCCCGTGGCCGACGCCACGGTCCGTTGGCGGGTCGAGCGGACGGTGCGGTTCCCGATCTGGTGCCGGTGGTTCTTTCCGGGGCTGCCCTTCGATGGCGGAGCGCAGCGGATCGCCCGGGGTACGGCCAAGACCGACGCCAGCGGCTCGTTCACGATCGCCTTCCCGGCCCGGCCCGATCGCGGCGTGCCGAAGGAGTCGCTGCCCGTCTTCACCTACCGCGTCGTGGCCGACGTCACCGACCCAAGCGGCGAGACGCGAAGCGATGAACGGAGCGTGCATGCCGGCTACACCGACACCGAGGCCTCACTCACTGCGGAGGCCTGGCAGGCGACCGGCGCCGACGGGAAACCGGCGTCCGTCGCGATCACACTCGCGACGACCACGCTCGATGGCCAGCCCCGCGGAGCCGCAGGCACCCTCACCG
>CAXNGP010000272.1:0-3970 GCA_964201845.1 Pirellulales bacterium | reverse complement strand
GCCGCCGCGGCCACCGAACTGGGCGAGTTCCTCACCGGAAAACTGCCGGCCGGATGCGACGCCGCGATCCCCACCTTCCCCGCAGACCCCAAGGGGCTGGCCAGCCGCGTCTCGTCGGGCAAGGTGATCGAGGCGATCAGCAAGGCGGTGCCCTGGTTCCTCGGGGGCTCGGCCGACCTCGCCCCCTCAACCATGACGCTCGTGAAGGATGCGGGCAGCTTCGGCCACGGCAACTACGGCGGCCGCAACATGCACTTCGGAATCCGCGAGCACGGCATGGCCGCCGCCTGCAACGGGATGGCGCTGTCCGGCCTACGGCCCTACTGCGCGACGTTCTTCGTGTTCTTCGACTATCTGAAGCCGGCCCTGCGGCTCTCGGCGCTCGGCGAGCTCGGCGTGATCTACGTCCTCACCCACGACTCGATCGGTCTGGGCGAGGACGGCCCCACCCACCAGCCGATCGAGCAGCTCCCGAGTGCCCGGGCCGTGCCGGGGCTCTCGGTGTTCCGGCCGGCCGACGCCAACGAGGTGGCCGAGACCTATCGCGTCGTGATGCACAGGCCCGAGCGGCCCGCCGTGATCGTGCTCTCGCGGCAGAACATTCCCACGCTCGACCGCACGGGCCTCGGCGCCGCCTCCGGGGTGGCTCGCGGCGGCTACGTGCTCAAGGAGGCCGCGGGCGGCAAGCCCGACTGCATCCTGATCGGCACCGGCAGCGAGCTGCCGTTCTGCCTCGAGGCCGCCACCGCCCTGGCGGCCGAGGGGATCAAGGCCCGCGTCGTCAGCCTCCCCTCATGGGATCTGTTCGCCGAGCAGGATTCCGCCTACCGGGAGAGCGTGCTGCCGGCCGCCGTCACGGCGCGGGTCGCCTGCGAGGCGGCCTCCGGCTTCGGCTGGGAGAAGTGGCTCGGCTCCGAGGGAATCTTCGTGGGCATGAAGTCGTTCGGCGCCTCGGCGCCCGCCGGCAAGCTCTACGAGCACTTCGGCATCACGGCCGCTGCGGTGGCCGCCGCGGCCAAGCAGGCCCTGGGCCGCTGACCGCTCACGGCTGGTGGTGCGAGTCGCCGATGACGGCGTCTTCCGGATCGACGCCGGCGGCCACGTCCCCGTCGCCGTTGCGGTAGAGGTGGTCGTCGTCGCGGTGAATCCCTTCGACCCGCAGCCGCTCGAAGTGGCCGTCCTCGAAGAGGATGTAGTGAAACCCGTCCGGGTGGTTGTCGCTCTTCTCGCCGCAGGTGGCCGGGGCGTCGGCGATCAGCGGGTGGTGGGCCCGCCGCAGGTCACGATTGGGCTCGAGCCGGCCGTCGGCGGCCCGATGGCCGAGCGTGTAGCCGAAATCGCCAGCCATGGTCCGCACCAGCTCGTCGAAATGCGGGGCCCCGACCGCAGAGCGCACCTCCTCGAGCGTGGGAATGCGGTGGCCGCCGCGCCGGTCGAGCTCCGAGCCGGGCACGAGCAGCGTGCCGTCGTCGGCCACGAGCCGGTGCTCGGAGACGAGCGTGGGCGCATAGAGCCCGGCCCGCGACAGCGGCCCTCCGTCCGGAGGCGTCGGCAGGAGCCCGTGGCTCTCGCCGTACCCGTGGATCGACGCCGACAGGTTTTGCAGCCGCCGCTCGACCCGCCGGGCCCGGGAATCCGAGATCGCATCGGCGACGAGTGGCAACACGAGAATGCACGCTGCGATCGCCGAGGCGGCCACGAGCAGCCGATCGATCATCCGGCGGCCCGATGGGGCCGGTGCATCGTCGGCCGGCGTCAGCGGCCGCATCCGGGGCATCGGCACCGTGGCCGGCCGTGACTGGGACGCGACGAAGGCCACGGTTCGGGCGGCGAGACCGGCCGGGGGCGTGACCGGCCTGCGATCGGCGACCAAGGGCTGTACGGCGCCACGCAACAGATCGAGTTCGCGCCGCAACGGCGGCCCTGCCTGGGCATCGGCGAGCGCGGCCTCCACCGCACGCGCATCGCCCTCATCGAGGGCGTCGAACAGATAGCCGACCAACTGCTCTCTCATGCCGGCTCGAGCTCCGGGAACTGTCATGGTGCGAGGCTCCTCATCCGTGATCCGCCCCCGCGGCGCTGCGGCCGCTCCGTTGCCAGGATTCGTTGAGTTTCAGCAGGGCCGAGTGCAGCCGGCTCTTGACCGTGCCCACAGGGATGCCGAGCACGTCGGCCGCCTCCCGATACTTCATACCCTGGTGATAGACGAGCACCAGCGCGGCCCGGAGCGGCTCGGGCAGGTCTTCCACGGCCGAGCGCACCCAGTCGCGGGCCTCCTCGGCCTGGAGCTGCTCGGCGGCAGTCTGAACGTTGCCGGCCAGCATGTCGACCAGCGTGCCGATGTCGTCGTCGCCCGTGTGGTTGTCGAGGCTCACCATCCGGTGCCGCTTGTTGCGGCGCTGGGCGTCGATGGCCTGATTGGTGGCGATCGTGTAGAGCCATGGCCGGAACCGACGTCCTTCCTCGAACTGATCCTGCTTGAGATGCACCTGCAGGAACGTCGCCTGGAACACGTCCTCCGCCATCTCGGCGTTCCCGAGATACCGACGGAGGTAACTGAACAACTCGGTCTCATACCGCCGCACGAGCGACGCGAAAGCCGCCGGATCGCTCCCGGAGCGGCAGCGGATGAGGAGGTCCTCGTCGCTGTCACCGTCGATGGCCGCCCCGCTCCCCACCGGGGGGGAACCGGGACGGACGCCGGATTGGGAGTCGTGCAGATCCATCGACGGTACGGAGCCGGCCTACGGATGGTTCGCGAGACGGCGGCTCCCGAACGGCCCCGGCTCCAAGAGTCGAGTATAGCCCCCTGAACCGGCCGTGCCGCTGCCCGGCACAGCCCCCCAGGGTCGGCAGATCCGCCGGGCAGGCCGAGTTTTCCGCGGCCGTCGCGCCTCGAGCCGACCACCGCCCACCGGCCACCCCGGCCGACAATGCCGCCTTTTCCGGCCCGAGGGCCGCCCCGGGGAGGGTCCGGCGGCGTCGCGCAGGTCTCCCCTGACGATCGACGCTGGTTCCATCCGTGGGGGCAGGTCACACCTATCCGGCCGACGCTTGCCGAAGTGCCGTTGGACTGCCTTGCCTTCCTTCAGACGCCATCGTCGCTGCTGCGGAATCGGTCAGGATGCCACACAGCGGTAGGTCACGACGCCGTTTGACGAGAACTGGTCCGTCAGCGTCTGGGTCGTGGTCGTCGCGGTAAAGGTTCGCGCCGACGCGTAGCCTCCCCGGGCCAGGAAACCGGAATCGGGCACCCGGGCCGGATCGTCATACCGCAGCAGGCTGTAGGTTTTGCCCGGCACGAGCGACTGAATCGTCAGCGTCGCGTTCATGGTGACGGGCTGGGCGCCGGCAATCAGGTTTGGCTCCGAGGAGCGGTCCACCTGCAGCCGGACCGGTACCGTCTCGCGCAGCGTGTCCACGATCCCCGTCACGGCACAGCCGTAATCGACCCGCGACGGAATGGAGTACTTGAATCTTCCACTGTTGGCGATCTGGCGGGTGGCGGCCAGGGTGCCGAAGGTGCGGGCCAGGGTCGTGGTGTTGAAGTTGTCGTTGAACAGGAGCGTGTCGCTGCCGTGGTAGCGGCGGGCGTTGAAGGATGACCTGACGCCGACGATGGGCACGATGTGGTCGTAGTCGAGGTCGGTCATGCCCTTGATGTACATCGTCCCGATGACGGGATTCCCCTTTTGGATTGACCGTTTCACCCAGGCGAGATAGTTCTGCCACTGGGGGATGGGGTTGCGCGAGTTCCACTGCTCGAAGGTCAGGTGCAGGGCGCGCAGCGCGGTCTGCTCGTTCACTCCGATCAGAAGCTGGCTTTGCTGGTCGGGGTTGATGAAGGCCCTGACGCGATACTGTGAGACGTACGTCCCAAAATACAGGGCGCACGACTGGATGCTGGTTTCGCCGCAATATCCGTTGTTTTCATTCCATTGCTGACGCGGTGCGATGGGGAGCCGCGTGG
>CAXNGP010000271.1:0-3973 GCA_964201845.1 Pirellulales bacterium | reverse complement strand
CGAACTTGTATTTCTGCCGTTCCGCAGAATCCCGCCCTTCTGTTGGCATAATCCTCAAAGCGTAGGGGCGCGGGGAAATGCAAGTCAAGCATGGGTATAGGGTTAGCGATGCGATCGCGGCGGGGGCGGAGCGTGTTCTGCCGCAGGCGGTCGGCATAATCCCGGTCCGAGAAGACCGTCAGCCGGGCTCCGGATCAGCGGGCCGCCACGATTGAGCACGTGCGCGTAAATCATCGTCGTCCGGACGTCGTTGTGCCCCAGCAACTCCTGAACGGTGCGGATGTCGTATCCCCCCTCCAGGAGGTGCGTGGCGAAGGAATGCCGAAGTGTGTGGCAGGTTGCCCGCTTCACGATGCCGGCGTCGCGGGCCGCGCTGTTCACCGCCCGCTGGACGGTGCTTTCGTGGACGTGATGGCGGTAGTACTTGCCATGGACGCGATCGCGGTAGTCTCGCTCGGCGGGGAACACCCATTGCCACCCCCAGGCAGTCTCCAGGGCAGGGTACTTGCGAGCCAAGGCCGTCGGCAGCTGCACGCGGCCGCCCCCGCGCTCGACTTCACGGGCATGCTCAGCCTGCCACTTCGTCAACGAGGCGGCGAGCTCGGGTACGAGGCACTGCGGAACCACGCTGACTCGATCCTTGTTGCCCTTCGCCTCCCGGACGACGATCTCACGGCGATCAAGATCCAAGTCCTTGACCCGCAACCGCAGCGCCTCCATGAGCCGCAGGCCCGCGCCATAGAGAAGCGTTGCGATTGTTGCCGACTGTCCGGTCAGGCCGGCAAGCAGCCGGGTCACCTCCTCATGGCTGAGGACGGAGGGAAGTCGTTTTGGCTTGCGGGCTCGCACCACGCCCGCGACGTGATCGAGCGGGGCATGCAAAACGGCGTCATAAAGAAAGAGCAATGCGGCCAAAGCTTGGTTCTGCGTAGATGCCGCCACATTGCGATCGACGGCCAAGCTCGTCAGGAACGCGTTCACCGCCGGCTCACGCAGGTTCAGGGGATGCTGCTTCCTGTGGAACAGGATGAACCTCCTGATCCACGACACGTAAGCCTGTTCGGTGCTGCGGGCGAGATGCACGGCCCGAGCCGCCATGCGGACGCGGTCGAGAAGTCTGGGGCGCGAGTCGCTGCCGCCACCGTTGGGCTGCTTGTTGCCAGAGGAACTCAAGGAGAATCTCTTGGATGGTGTACGGAAATACACCTTAGGGTATCCTGCCGCGGTGTCACACACAAATGGCCCGGTAGGCCCAGCGCGTCACTCGCCGGCCGGCGGCTCTCGGCCAGCCACGAGGTCGAGCAGGGCCGGGCCAAAATCGGCCAGCCGCTTCTCGCCGATGCCCTTGCAGCGGAGCAGGGCGGCGGGGCAGGCGGGCTTCTCGCGGCTGATCGTTCGCAGAGCCTTGTCGTCGAGGATCGTCCAGGCCGGCTTGCCGCGGGCCTCGGCGATCCGCCGCCGCCACCGCCTGAGCCGCTCGAAGAGGTCGCGATCCACGCCCTGCCAATCGTCGGCCTCGGCCTTCGTCACCTTCGCCTTGCTGCCCGTCTGCGGCTCGAGCAAGACCACCTCCCGCTCGCCCCGCATCACCTCCCACGACCGCTCGTTGAGGCGCACCACCGGCCGATCGCCGGGCGTGCGGGCCAGCAGTTCCTGGTCGAGCAGTTGGTGCACGAGGTTTTCGGCGGCCCGCTGGTCGAACTGCGAGAGCAATCCGTAGGTCGAGAGCCGGTCGTGGCCGTTGCGGACCACCGCGTCGGTCTTCGCGCCCCGCAACACCTCGCACACGTGCCGCACGCCGAATCGCTGCTCTACTCGAGCCACGCAGGAAAGAATTTTTTGAGCCGTGACGGTCGAGTCGGCCAGGCTCTCCCCCTCGCCCAGGCAGACGTCGCAGGCCTCGCAGGGCTTCGCGGGATACGACTGCCCGAAATACTCCGAGAGCGCGGCGTGCCGGCAGCGGGCCGCCTGGGCATACCGCCGCATCGCGTGGAGGTGCTGCACCTGCGAGGCGACGAGCCGCTCCTGCTCCTCCTCGTCGAGTTCGCTCTCGGCGGCGCTCTTCCGCACGAGCGCCTCCCACTGGAAGACGTCGGCCGACGAATAGAGCAGGACACACTCGGCGGCCAGCCCGTCGCGGCCCGCCCGACCCGTCTCCTGCTGGTAGGCCTCGAGGCTCTTGGGCAGCGCGGTGTGCAGCACGAGCCGCACGTCGGAGCGGTCGATGCCCATGCCGAAGGCGACCGTCGCCACCACGACGTCGATTGTCTCCTTGGCGAACGCGTCCTGTGTGCGATGCCGCTCCTTCGCGGCGAGCCCCGCGTGATAGGGCCGCGCCAGCAGCCCTTCGGCGGCGAGCTTGGCGGCCAGCTGCTCCGTCTCTCGGCGCGAGACGCAATACACGATCGAGGCCTCGCCCTGATGGCGGCCGAGGATCGCGAGCGTCTGGGCCACCCGGTCGGTCCGCGGCACCACGCGATAGACGAGGTTCGGCCGGTCGAAGGTGCCCACGAGCACCGCGGGGTCACGCAGCCCGAGCTGGCCGGCGATGTCGTCGCGGACTCGCGGCGTGGCCGTGGCGGTGAAGGCGTGAAGGCTGGCCTGTGGAAACCGCTCCCGCAGCAGGGCTAGCTGGCGATATTCGGGGCGGAAGTCGTGGCCCCATTGGCTGATGCAGTGGGCCTCGTCGATCGCGAACCGCTTCACGCCCACCTCGGCGAGCGTGTCGAGGAGCCCCGAGTTCACGAGCCGCTCGGGCGCCGTGAAGAGCAGCCGCAGCTCCCCGGCCCGGAGCCGGCCGCGGATCGCCGATCGCTCCTCGGCCGAGAGCCCCGAGTGGAGGGCGGCCGCGGGGTAGCCGATCGCCTCGAGCGAATCGACCTGATCCTTCATCAGGGCCACGAGCGGCGAGATCACGACGTCGGTCGACTCGCCCACCAGCGGCGGCAGCTGGTAGCAGAGGCTCTTGCCCCCGCCCGTCGGCATCACCACGAGCGAGTCGCGGCCGGCCAGCGCCGTCTGGATCGCTTCGGCCTGCAGGGGGCGGAGCGTCTCGAAGCCCCACCAGCGCCTGAGCACCTCGACCACCCGCGGATCGAGCGCCGCGGCTGCCTGCCCCGCTGCATCGATTTCCGCCGGCCCTGGCACGCGTGCATCTCCCTGCAAAATCCCGTCGCGGCCGCAGGATACCACGCCCTGTGGCAGTCACGGAGGCGTGTCGCGGGTTAGACTTCCCGGATGCTCTGGATCGCCTGGAAGATGCTCGTCGGCAACCGGGTCAAATACCTGGGGATCATCTTCGGCGTCGTCTTTGCCGCCGTGCTCATCGCCCAGCAGGCCTCCATCTTCTGCGGGTTGATGTCGCTGACGGTCAGCCAGATTCGCGACGTCGAGGGGCCGGGCATCTGGGTGATGGACAGCCACGTCCAGTTCGTCGACGACATTAAGCCGCTGGCCGACACGGAGCTCTTCCGGGTCAAGAGCGTGCCCGGCGTCGAGTGGGCCGTGCGGTTCTACAAGGGCATCGGCCGGGCCCGGCTGGCGGAGGGCACCTACGAGCAGATGATCATCCTCGGCCTCGACGACGCCACGCTCGTGGGCGCGCCCGGGGGAGTGTTCCTGGGCTCGATCGCCGACCTCCGCAAGCCCGACGCCGTGATCATGGACGACGCCGGCTACAAGCGGATCTGGCCCGGCGAGCCCTACAAGCTCGGCCGCACCTTCGAGATGAACGACCGCCGGGCCGTGCTCGTCGGTCTCACCAAAGCCAGCCGCACCTTCCAGAGCTTCCCGATCGTCTACACCCGCTACAGCCAGGCGGTGCTCTTCGCCCCGCCGGAGCGGAAGGTGCTGTCGTTCGTGCTGGCCGAGGCGCAGCCGGGCGTGCCCGAGGAGGAGGTCTGCCGGCGGATCGAGGAGCGGACGGGACTCCAGGCGCTCACCCGCGAGCAGTTTCTCTGGAAGACAGTCAGTT
>CAXNGP010000270.1:0-3974 GCA_964201845.1 Pirellulales bacterium | reverse complement strand
ATTCCGGGCGTGCTGCGGGACGTGAACGACCCCGAGAGCCTGATCCATTCGCTCTCGGCGAGTGACGCCCGACGGCTGATCGCCGATGGCACCATCGCCGCCGGCATGATCCCCAAGATCGAAGGCTGCCTCGAGACGCTCGCCCGCGGCGTGGGCAAGATCCACATCATCGACGGCCGCCTCCGCCACTCGCTGCTGCTCGAGATCTACACGACCAGCGGCGTCGGCACGGAGATCGTCCGCGACGACGTCCGCACGGCGGTCCCGCCGGCCTCCACGGCCGCGGCCGTCGGCTGAACTGGTTCGTCCGTTCCCCACGAGACCCGCCCAGGAAATTTCCCATGGCAACGATCGACTCCGCCCCGCCCGCCGTCGGCTCCCACACGCAGGCCGTGATCGACACCTTCAGCCGCTACGTGGTGCCCAACTACCGGCGGTTTCCCGTCTGCCTCGTCCGGGGCGAGGGGTCGCGGATTTGGGACGCGGAGGGCGCGGAGTATCTCGACCTGTTTCCCGGCTGGGGCTGCAACCTGCTGGGGCACTGCCCCGCGCCGGTCGTGCAGGCCGTGCAGGAGCAGGTCGCCCGACTGATCCACGTTCCCAACTCCTGGTACATCGAGCCGCAGGGGGAGTGGGCCAGGCTCCTGTCGGAGCGGTCGTTCGGCGGCCAGGCCTTCTTCTGCAACTCGGGCACCGAGGCCAATGAGGCGGCGATCAAGCTCGTCCGCCTGCGGACCAATGGCGAACGGTACAAGATCATCACGTTCCAGGGCGGCTTCCACGGCCGGACGATGGGCAGCATCTCGGCGACCGCCCAGCCCAAGTATCACGAAGGCCTCGGGCCGATGGTGGCCGGCTTCCAATACGCCCCCCACGGCGACCTCGCGGCGGTCGAGCGGCTCGTCGACGACAAGACCGGCGGCATCCTCGTCGAGCCGATCCTTGGCGAGGGGGGCGTGGTTCCCGCGCCTCCCGGCTTCCTCCAGGGGCTGCGGAAGATCGCCGACGAGCACGATCTGCTGCTGGTGTTCGACGAGGTGCAGTGTGGCTGTGGCAGGACGGGACGGTGGTTCGCCCACCAACAGTTCGACGTGGTGCCCGACGTCATGACGCTCGCGAAGAGCCTGTGCGCGGGGATCGCAGGCGGCGCGCTGCTGACCACGGCGGAGAACGCCCGGCATCTCCGCCCCGGGATGCACGCGGCCACCTTCGGCGGCAATCCGATCGCCGCTGCGGCCGGCATCGCCGCCATCCGCATGATCGAGGACGAGGGCTTGCTCGAACACGTCGCCCGGGCCGCGGAGCTGTTTCGCACGCGGCTCGAATCGCTGCGGGAGCGGTGCGACGGCGTCCGGGCCGTCCGGGTGCTGGGGATGATGATCGGCGTCGAACTGTCGTTCGAGGGGGCGCCGGTGGTGCAGGCGGCGCTCGAGCGGCGGCTCCTGATCAACTGCACGCAGGGCAACGTGATCCGGCTGCTCCCGGCGATGAACATCACCCCGGCCGAGGTCGAGGAGGGCTGCGACCGGCTGGCCGCGGCCATTCTCGACGTGGCCGGGCGGCAGTGAGCGGAAGGACCGGCCTGTCATGCGCCATGTGATCGTGCCCGAGGATCTCTCGGCCGCCGAAATCGAGGCGATTTTCGCGGTCTCACGCGACCTCCAGGAGAAGTTCGTGGCCGGCCGCCGCGACGCGCTGCTGCCGGGCCGGGTGCTGGCACTCGTGTTCGAGAAGCCGAGCCTGCGGACGCGGGTCAGCTTCGAGGCGGCGATGACGCACCTCGGTGGGTCGAGCCTCTTCCTGGGGGAGGATTCTGGTTTCGCCTCGTCCCGGGAGAGCATCGCCGATTTCGGCCGGGTGCTCGGCGGCTACGTCGACGCGATCGTCTGCCGGTCGAAGTCGCACGACACGATCCGGCAGCTGGCCGACGTGGCCGGGGTGCCGGTGATCAACGGGCTCTCCGACCTGGCCCATCCCTGCCAGGCCCTGGCCGACGTCTACACGCTGCGTCAGGAAGTTGGCCGGATCCAGGGGCTCTCGCTCGTATTCGTCGGCGACGGCAACAACGTGGCCCGCTCATTGGCCGTGGTCTGTGGCCTGCTCGGGATGCGGTTCGTGCTGGCGGCCCCGGAGGGTTACCAGTTCGACACCGCCTTCCGCACGCATCTGGCGAAGATTCTGCCCGACGCCGAGATCGAGGAGACCGCCGACGCCGCCGCGGCGGTGACAGGGGCGGCCGCGGTCTACACCGATGTCTGGGCGAGCATGGGCCAGGAGCGGGAGCGCGCCGAGCGACAGCGGGCCTTCGCCGCCTACCAGGTGAACGAGGCCCTGATGGCCCGCTGCCCCGACGCCGTCTTCATGCACTGCCTGCCGGCCCGTCGCGGCGAGGAGGTGACCGACGGCGTGATCGACGGCCCGCGGAGCATCGTTCTGCCGCAGGCGGCGGCGCGGATGCACCTGCAGAAGGGCCTTCTGGCCTGGCTGCTGGGCCACGCGGAGTAGGGTCGGCCCAGCGCGCGCGGGCTCGGGGTTGCCCATGCCATCTGACTTTACGCCCGGCGGGCCATCCATGGCCCCGGCGGGCTTCGCGGCCCTCCGGCCGCCGGCCGCACCTCCGGGCGACCGCGCTCGTGCGCTGAGTGGCACGCGGCGTTCGTTCAGACGAATCAAGGGCGTTGCCTTTCTCGCCCACCGTTGGACGGCTCAGGGTTGCCCCTGCCAAGCGAGCGGCGTTGTCAGCAAGCGTAGGCAGGATGCCGAAGCGCAGCTGGCATCGAGTGAGCGGAGGCCAGGATGGCCGCAGCGAACGTCCGGCGAGATGGCATGGGCAACCCCTTGCAGTCCGTTGACCAGGTTCAGGGGAGCAGCGATTGCTGAAGGCGGCGGGTCAGGGGCGACTAAGCATCGCGCGGATCGTGTCGCGATTCACCGGCGTGATCACGCCCTGCTCGGTGATGATGCCGCGGATCAGCCGGGCCGGGGTGACGTCGAAGGCGGGATTGAACGCCTTGGCTCCCGCCGGGGCGGCCCGCACGCCCAGCGGCGCGAGCACCTCGTCGGCCGACCGCTCCTCGATCGGGATCTCGGCCCCTGACTCGATCACCAGATCGAACGTGCTCGACGGGGCGGCCACGTAGCAGGGGACGCCATGCGCCGCGGCCAGCACGGCGAGCGAGTACGTGCCGATCTTGTTGGCGGTGTCGCCACAGGCAGTGATCCGGTCGGCCCCCACGATCACCGCGGCGATCCGGCCGGTGGCCAGGAGGTGGCCGGCGGCCGAGTCGACGAGCACCGTGACGGGAATGCCCCGTTCGACGAGTTCCCAGGCGGTGAGCCGGGCTCCTTGAAAGAGCGGTCGCGTCTCGTCGGCGAACACGGTGAATCGCCGGCCCGAATCCCAGGCCGCCGTGATCACCCCCAGGGCGGTGCCCGCTCCACCGGTGGCGAGCGCGCCCGTGTTGCAATGGGTGAGGATGTCGCCCGCGGGCAGCACCGCCGCCCCGTGGCGGCCGATGGCGGCGCAGAGTTCGCGGTCTTCGACGTGGATGGCCCGGGCCTCGGACAGCAGGATCCGGGCCAGGGTGTCGGCGGAGGCTTGGGTCACGGAGACGTCGAGGGTCGCGACGCACCGCTCGACGGCCCAGCGGAGGTTCACCGCCGTGGGCCGGGCCGTGGCGAGTTCTTCCGCACGGGCGAGGACGTGCGCCCGGGCCGCCTCCGGCGCGAGCCCGGCCCGCATGGCTTCGCCGGCCGCCACCACGAGACCATAGGCGCCCGCGATCCCGATCGCCGGCGCCCCGCGAACCCGCAGGCTCTTGATCGCCTCCACGACGGTGGCCACGTCCTGGCAACTCACCCACTCGAGGGCTGCAGGCAGGCGGGTCTGGTCGAGAATCTCGAGGTGTCCGGCGGCGTCACCCACCCAACGCAGTGACTCGGGCGTGCCGCCGACGGTGCCACTCATGGCTGAA
>CAXNGP010000269.1:0-3975 GCA_964201845.1 Pirellulales bacterium | reverse complement strand
GCCGCCACCGGAATCGGCGATCCGACCGGCAGCGGGTCCCACGGGCGCGGCGGCCAGGCCGATCCCCCGGTCGAGCGCCCGGGCGTCGGAAAACTCGGCGATTGGCGTGGGCACGAAGCCTTGGGATCCGACAGCCGCGAGAAACGTCTTCACGCGGGTCGAGCAACTGCCGATCGTGCGGCCGTCGCTCTGGCCGAAGAGCACGCCGGCCAGCTCACCCGAGGCGTTGAAGATCGGCCCGCCGGAGTCGCCCTGCCGGGCGGTGGCCTTGAGCTCGACGAACTCTCGCGGGTAGCCCGTCGTCGGCGAGAGGTAATCGAGGCACTGACCGCTCTCCTCGCGGTAGGAGCCGCGGCCGAAGCCGGCGATCGTGAGCGTCTCGCCGATCGCGGGCGGCGTGGCGGCGATCGAGACGGGCGTGGCCCGCGGCTTCCAGATCACGAGCGCGGCCAGATCCCAGGCCTCGTCCCAGCGAACCACCGTGCCGGCCGACTGGAAGCCGTCGGGAAACTGCACGAGCACGGCGGAGCGACTGTCGCGGACGACGTGCCAGTTGGTGATCACGAGCCCCTGCGAGCGATTGACGTCGATCAGCACGCCCGAGCCCATGGATGTGCCCGACGACTCCGGCGCGATGATCCGCGCGACCGCCGGATGGGGCGTCTGCCCGGTGAGCAGAAACTCGGCGAGGTTCTGCGGCGTCCAGACCGCCTTGGCTGGGCCGCCCGTGTCCCAGCCCCAGGGGGCCGACTGGCCGCGGGCCCCGCCGGCGCTGAGCAGCGCCACGGCCAGCGCAGCCGCCCGCACCGAGGCGGATCCGATCCACCGTCTGCACACGCTCTGCATCGCGGCCTCCCTCCGGGGCTTCCCGGTGGTCAGCGGAGCAGCCCGCGAACGGACTGCCGCCGGGTTTCGCGTTCCACGATCCGGCGCAGGAGTTCGCGGCGCAGCCGCTGCAACTCGCGCACCGTTTCTTCAGGTGACTGGGACGAGACGGATCGCGGGGGTGCCGCGACCAGGCCGTGGTGATGAGTGACCATGCGACGCTCCTGTCGTCATGCCGGCTCCGGCCCGAGCCAGCATCAGGGGAGGATCGGTCGCGACCCGCCGACCCGTGCACTGAAAAAAACGGCGTCGGCAGGGTTTGCCCAGCCGGCAGGGTCTGCCGTCGGCCGCGAGCGATCGGCTCAGCCTTCCGTGGGCGGACGCGGTCCGGGTGTGACCGAGAAACCCTCGGCCTCGAGCCGCTCCACGAGCGTCGCCACGTGCCCGCGGTCGGCCGTCTCCACCGTCACTTCCACGCCGGTGGAAAACACGTCGGGCCCCGCGAAGGCGCGGTCGTGGACGATCTCGCGAACGCTCGCGCCCGTGGCCGCGATCGCGGCGGTGAGTCGGGCGACGCCGCCGGGACGGTCGCTGATCCGCGTCGTGAACCGCCAGCGGCGACCGTCGGCGGCGAGCCCGTGGTCGATCACCCGGTCGAGGATCGTGAGGTCGATGTTGCCGCCGCAGAGCAGGAGCACGACCGTGCGGCCGGCGAACTCGGCCCCGCCCTCGCCGAGCACGGCCGCAAGCGACGAGGCGGCGGCCCCCTCGACGACGAGTTTTTCCAGTTCCAAGAGCCGCACCACGGCCAGCGCGAGCGCCTCCTCGCCCACGGTCGCCACGCGGTCCACGACTCGGGCGGCAATTGGAAACGAGACGTCGCCCACCCGGCCCACGGCCAGCCCGTCGGCCAGCGTGGGGCGGATTGGCACGGCGACGGGCTGGCCGGCGGCGAGCGAGGCGGAGAAGGTCGGGGCCGCGGCGGGCTCGGCGGCCACGATCGTGATGTCGGGACGGAGGGCCTTGGCCGCGAGCCCGACGCCGGCGAGCAGGCCCGCCCCACCGGTGGGCACCACGAGCACGTCCGCCTCAGGCACTTCTTCCAGGATCTCGAGGGCCATCGTCCCCTGCCCCGCGATCACTCGCGGATCGTCGAAACCATGGATCAGCTCCAGCCCGCTGCGGGCCGCCAGCCTGGAAGCAGTCTTGCGGGCCTCGGCAAAGGTGTCTCCCTCCAGGATCACGGTGGCCCCGAGCCGGCGGCAGGTGGCGAGCTTCACGAGCGGGGCGAACCGGGGCATCACGACCGTCACGGGGATCCCGAGCAGCCCGCCGTGGTAGGCCAGGCCGAGCGCGTGGTTGCCGGCCGAGGCCGCGATCACGCCCCGCCGCCGCTGCGGCTCGTCGAGGAGCAACAACGCGTTGCGGGCCCCGCGCTCCTTGAAGCTCCCCGTCCGCTGAAGGAGGTCGAGCTTGCAGAAGATCCGGGCGCCGGAGAGCTCCGAGAGCGGCCGGCTCTCCGGACAGGGCGTCCGCATGATGCCGGACGCGATCCGCGCGTGGGCAGAGCGAATGTCGTCGAGCGTGACCGGCTGGTCGCGGCCGCTCATGGCGTCTTCACCCGGGCGGGCGTGTGGAACGACCGGACGTCGATCCAGTGCATCCCGGCCCGGCGGGCCGCCTCGATACCCAGGCCGCTGTCTTCCCAGACGACGCACCGCTCGGGCCTCGCGCCCAGGCGGCGGGCCGCCTCCAGAAAGGGCTCAGGGTCAGGCTTGTGGCGGGTCGTGTCCTCGCTGGCCACGATCGTGTCGAAATAGTCGGCGATCCCGACGCGGGCGAGGATCCGCCGGCAGACGTCCTGGTAGCCGCCCGTGACCACCGCCATCGGCACGCGGCCGCGGCCGCGGCGAACGACGTCCACCACCGGGTCGATCGGCAGGATCCGGTCGAGCTGGGCGAGGAAGCTCTGCTCCTTGACCCCGGCCGCGTGGTCGACGTCGATCGCCAGCCCTGCCTCGGCCGCCAGGGTGGCCACGATGTCGCGGGTGGGCCGGCCGCCCAGGGAATAGAAGCGGTCCTCGTCGAAGGCGATCCCGTGGGGCTCGGTCACCTCGAGCCAGGCCCGGTAGTGCGCCGGCATGGTGTCGGCGAGGGTGCCGTCACAGTCGAAGAGCAGCGCGTCGTGATCCTGGAAGTGCCACATGGGGCTCGTGGTGACCGGGGGTGAATACAACTTCATTTTGGGACTATTAGAGCATCCGCGGCCAGCTGGCCAGCAGTCGGGGCAAGGCGGGCAACCCTGGCAAGGTGAGGAGCGACTGTCGATTCCGGTGTCGCTGCCGAAAATCCTCATCCCGGCGACCGCGGGGAGTCGATCACTCCTGACGATCATGCCGGTTTTGCGACCTGGGCTTTCCGGGGCTGCCGGCCTTCGCAGGGCGAAGCGACGCGATGAGCAAGAAAGCTACCCCAGGCCAGAACAGGCGGCACGCCCTGCGGCAGCGGGCGATTCGCGACCGGCTTGCCGGCTGGCGGCTGCGGGCCCGACGGGCGGCGACCCTCGGCCTGATGACGGCCGGCTTGGCTGTCGCACCGGTCAGTGCATGGGCCCAGCTTGGCCAAACCGCGATGGCCCCGGCGGGGGGCGTTGTCAATCGGGCCGTCGCCGGCTTCCAGGAACTCAACCAAAACGGACCGGGCATCCTCTATTACGGCATCAATGCTGCCGACCGCGGCTTGGGCTACGTAGGCAGCTACATGACGCTCGGCGGGTTCATCCCGGCCGTCGAGGATGACCTCGGCGGCTTCTGGGCGGCCGATCTCCGCGGCCATCTCTCCGAGTACGGCGGCTTTTTCTCCAACCTGGGCGCCGTCCGTAAGCAGTTCATCGGCGGCACCCTGCTGGGTGTCGGGGTTTACTGGGACTACGACGGGGATCTGAACCAATATCCGGATGTCGTGATCCCCAGCAAAAGCGGCTCGTACGTCTTCCCCGGCGGCCAGGTGTACAACCAAGTCGGGATCTCGGGCGAGTGGCTCACCGACCTCGGCAACCTCCGCAGCAACGGCTACATCCCCGTCGGCACGACCGCCGAGCTGGCCGGCCCCTTCGTGGGCAACTCACTGCTCTGCGTCAACGGCGTCAAT
>CAXNGP010000268.1:0-3981 GCA_964201845.1 Pirellulales bacterium | reverse complement strand
CCTGCCCGGCGATCTGGCCAACCGCCCAAGTGGGTTGAACCGACCCGGATCCGGCGGCAATCGGCCCGGCATCGGCGGCGACCGTCCGGTCACCCTGCCCGGCGATCTGGCCAACCGCCCGTGGGATCGTCCCCTGGGAGGCGGCAATCGGCCCGGCATCGGCGGCAATCGGCCAGGCATCGGCGACGGCAACAACTTCTGGAACAACGGCAATATCGGCAGCGGAAATATCGGCAGCGGCAACTGGGGCAATAACAACAACTTCAACAACATCAATGTGGGCGGCGGCTGGGGCCTGCCCGGCTACGGGTATGGCTACGGCGGCGGCTATGGCGGCGGCTATGGCGGCGGCTATGGCGGCGGCTATGGCTACGGGGCCGGCTATGGCGGCTGGGCCAACCACTGGAACAACGGCTACGTCAATCCTCACTACGGCGGCTGGTACAACGGCTGCTGGGGCGGCAACTGGGGCTCCAACGGCGGCTGGTGGGCGCCCTTCGCCGTCGGCGCTGCGACCTGGGGGCTGGCCTCCACACTCGGTAGCTGGGGCTGGGGCTACGGCGGCGGCTACGTGAATCCCTACTACTCCGCAGTTCCCGCGGCGATCGTGGCCTCGTCGCCCTACGACTACGCCCAGCCGGTCGTGGTGAACAACTACGTGACCAACGACGGCGACCTCACGGACGCGAGCACCGTGCAGGGCGGAACCGCGACCAGCGAGTCGGCGGCTTCGCCTTCCGACGCCGCCTTCGATGCGGCGCTCTCGTCGTTCAAGCAGGGCGACTACGCCGCCGCCCTCGCTGGCTGCGACAAGGCCGTGAAGCTCGCTCCGAACGACTCGGTGATCCACGAGGTGCGGGCCCTGTCGCTCTTCGCCCTGGGCCGATACCCCGAGGCGGCCGCGACCCTCAACGCCGTCCTCGCGGCGGCGCCCGGGATGGACTGGACCACGCTCAGCGGCCTCTACGGCTCCGTCGACGCCTACACCCAGCAACTGCGAAAGCTCGAGGATTTCTGTCGGGCCAATCCCGACAGCGCCGCGGGCTACTTCGTGCTTGCCTACCACTATCTCGTGGGCGGCTATTCCGACATGGCGGCCGACGCGCTGCGGGTGGTTGTGGCGAAGCAGCCCGGTGACGTCGTGGCCAAGCGGCTGCTCGACGCGCTCGCCCCCAAGGAGGAGAAGCCGCCTGCCCAGCCCCCGGCGGCCCAGCCGGAGCCGACGACGGCTCCCGCCGAGGCCCCGGCCGGCCCTCAGACCGACCTCGTGGGCACCTGGAAGGCGACCGCCGGCAAGGATTCCGTCGATCTCGTGATCACGGAAGAGTCTCAGTTCACCTGGAAGGCGACGCCGTCCGGCCGCGAGCCGGTGGCGATCTCCGGCACGATCGAGACGGCCCGCGACGCGATCGCGTTGGTCAGCGAGTCGGCCGGCACGATGGCGGGCAAGGTGGCCTCCAAGGGGGCCGACGCCTTCGAGTTCACCCTCGCAGGCGCCCCGGCCGATGCCAAGCCGATCGCCTTCCAGCGGCAGAAGCCCTGATCGCCGCAGCCAGGTGTTTCAAAACTTCTGGATCAGGTCGAAGCCCAGCATGGTCTGCTGGTTGCTGATCCCGTCGTTGTAGGCCGCCCGCGGGCCGCCATACGGGCCGCCGAAGAAGTCCCAGCGGAAGGCCGGCCGCATCAGGAAGTTGCCGGTGGGCGTCCAGTTGGGGCCCAGCGTGAGTGAGTAAAAGTTGCCCGGCAGCGGCACGTGATTCGGGTTGCTGGGGCGATTGAGGCCCACGCGGGTGCCGTCCGTGTCCTGAAACCACTCGAATCGCGCGCCCCACGCCCAGGCCTTGTTGACGCGGTAGTAGACATACTGGTCGATGCCCACCCAGAGCGCGGTCCCGCCATCGGCGAGCCCCTTGGCCTGCGTGCCCAGCCACTGGTGAAACAGATACTCCCAGTCGTCGGCCGGGCGGAATTCGAAGATCAGGCTGTAGCGGGTGCGATTGGCCGAGGTGAGCGGCGGAGCCGGCTGAAAGAGCGGGGAGAAGTCGTTGCCCTCGTCACCGGTGATGAACGCGAACGAGGTGGCCCGCGAGTTGTCGTCGCTCCTGACCCGCATCCGGCCGAGAAAGTTGGCCGCACTGTAGGGTGACGCGAGCCCGTTCCACCCGTTGACGAGACCGCCTTCGACCTCGACGCGGTCGGCAGCCTTCCAGTGGACGAGCCCGCCCCAGTGGGTGAACGGGCCGGCGAACTGGTAGCTGTAGCTCTTCAGGTAGAAGAAGTTGCCGACCGCCGGCACACCCTCGTAACCGACGATCGTGTAGAAGTGACCGAGCTTGAGCGACAGGTCCTGGCTGCCGACCTCCGCGTAGAGCTGCGGGATCGCCAGGCCGTAGAACTCGCCGCTGTTCCAGTCGCGCGGGCCGGGGTTCGTTTCCCAGCCGAGCGACATCGCGAGCGGGAAGTCCTCGCCGTAGAGCAGGTCGGTGCGGGCTCCGATCCCGTTCGACCCGTCCGTGGGCAGCGTCCGCTCGCCGATGATGTACACCTGGTTCATCATCGCCTCGTTGGCCCGGTCGACGGCGTTGTAGGGACCGTTGAACTTGCTCGCCGGCACGCCGAAGTTGCCCACGAAGCCGCCGTCGAGCCAGCCGTAGATGCCCCCCCGATCCGCCTCGCCGAACAGAAACCAATCCTGGCCCGAGGGGATCAGACCCGTCTGCACCTCGTCGGTGAGCACCGGGTCGAACGACTCGAACGAGCCCACCTGCCCCGGCTGGCCCACGAATCCGTCGTCCTGCCCCACGGCGGCCGTCGCCCAGGCCAGAAGACCGAGCGTGAGGGATGACCAGGCCACCGACGGAAACAGGGCTCCAGCACGCATCTCGCACCTCCCTGAACGGCCCATGGCGGATGGGGAAGCCCGGACACGTCGGCTCCCCTCGCCCCCGGCCCGCCGCACAAATCTCTGGAGAGATCGGCCGCACGATCGGCAGAACCTTGGAAACCACCACAACCGTCGGAACAGCCAAGGCTTGTTCGGTGAAGCCTGCAAACGGCAGGTTTCTTCCAAGGGGCCGGGATTGCCCAGTCGTCGCCACGGCCGCACGGCCTACCCAGCCCCCGTCCCTTTCCTGAAGCAGCCTCGCCGACTCAATCGCTGCCGCCATCCCTGCCGAGTATGCCGCATCTTCCCGAGGGCAACGCGTTGGCGACCATGCGGCCTGGATGGCGGTGGGTGGGGGAATCATTCGGCTGGCGGTGGTTCGCCAATGGCCGGGGATGGGCGACCGCGATGCGGTATGGCATCGGCTTCGATGAGGCTGACGCCTTCAACCAGTGGGCGCCGTCGAGCCTGGTCAAGATCTCCCTCGGCGTGGGCTGGCGGTATTGAGGCGGGGGACGGCCGTCAGCGGGCCGCACCCGGGGTGGCGGTGACCGCCTCCATCACCCGGGTGAGGTTGAAGCTTCCCGGCTTCTGCCGCGGGGGAAACTCCTTGAAGCTCTGCAGCCACTCGCCCACGTAGCCCGCGGCGGGCGCGATCATGAACATGTGCTCCAGGTACCAGCGCTGGTAGTCCATGCCGATGTCCTGGGCCAGTTCGAAGGGATCCATCCGCAGGTTCACGAGCGTCGGCGCCCGCAGCTCCTCGAACGGCTGCTGCCAGACGTGCATCCCGTGGGCGGGCTGCTTGAGGAACGTCGCCTTCCAGTTGCCATACCGCAGGGCCGCCACGCTTCCGTCGTCGGTCCAGTAGATGAACTCCTTCCGCGGCCACGCCGCCTGTCCCCGCAGGGCCGGCCCAAGGTCGTAGCCATCGAGGTGAACCTTGTAGGTGCGGTCGCCGATCCGCCGGCCCTTGAGCAGCTCCTGCTTGGCCGTGGTGTCGCCGGCGGCGGCCACGAGTGTCGTCAGCATGTCTTCGTGGGCGCCGACGTCGTTGATCACCGTGCCCGGCTTGATGGTGCCCGGCCACTTGAGCG
>CAXNGP010000267.1:0-3983 GCA_964201845.1 Pirellulales bacterium | reverse complement strand
GTCGCGCACCGCTCCGCGCACGAACACGGCCGCCCGGAGGTGCGGCCGCCGGGCGGAGGCCCGACAAGCCCGGCGGGGGCAGGGATGCCCCGCTAGGCGTGATACTAGAGCACGTCGGCCCAGAGCGTGTCGGAGACGAGCAGGCCCGTGCGGGTGAGGCGAATGTAAGGGCCGTCGTCGGTCGCGAGCCCCGCCCCGACCCAACGGGCGACGGCCAGCCCCGCCACGGCGTCGAGGTCACACCCGCTGGCGGCGCGGAAGGCGTCCCGCTCCACGCCGTCACGCCGCCGCAGGCCCACGACGAGCCGCTCGCGGGCGGCATCCTCGGCCGACATCGCATCCACATCGCCAGAAAAATCCTCGTCGGCGAGCACCCGCGTCATCCAGGTGGTGGTGCTGCGGTGGTTCGTGGTCCGCGTGCGGCCGTCGAACCGGGCGGCACCGGGGCCGAAGGCCTCCCAGGGGCGGCAGTCCCAATAGGCCTCGTTGTGGCGGCAGCGGTGGCCGGGCCGGGCGAAGTTGCTCACCTCGTAGTGCTCGTAACCCGCGGCCTCCAGCCGGTCGATCGCCACCTCGAACATCGCCCGCTCGAGGTCCTCCGGCGCGGCCGCGAGCTCCCCGCGGCGGCGGGCCGCCACGAAGGCCGTGCCCTGCTCCCAGGTGAGGCAGTAGACGGAAACGTGCTCGGGGGAAAGCGCGACGGCGGCGGCGAGATCCCGCTCGACGGCCGCGAGTGACTGCCCCGGCGCGGCGGTCATCAGATCGAGGCTCACGGTCAGGCCAGCGTCGTGCAGGAGCCCCGCGGCCCGCCGCACGTCGTCGGGCCCGTGGTCGCGGTCGAGCGCGCGAAGCGTGGCCGCGTCGAGCGATTGGCCGCCGAGGCTCACCCGCGTCACACCGCACTCCCGCGCCGCCGCAACGAACTCCGGCGTGACGTCGAGCGGATTGGCCTCGAGCGAGACCTCCGCCGAGTCCACGGGCTTGAGCCGTTCGTGCAGGATCGCGAACAGCCGCCGCAGCCCATCGGGCCCGAGGTGCGAGGGCGTGCCACCGCCCAGGTAGAGCGTGTCGAGCATCAAACACGCCGACTCAGGCCGGGATTCTGCCGCGGAGCAAACCCGCTCCAACTCCCGCCCGAGCGCGGCGAAGTACCGCTCCACGAGATCGTCCCGCCCCGCCACGAGTGTGAAGTCGCAATACCCGCACCGATGCCGGCAGAAGGGCACGTGCACGTAGGCATGACGGGGGAGCATGCCGTCCAGCGTACCGCGCCAGAGGTGGCCCCTTGCCCCATACAAGCCCCCCGGCGCGAGCCGGGGGGATGACGCGAACCACTCCGCTTGGGGTCGGATCGCCCGGGCTGTCTGGCATGGCGGGCGGCATCCCCCTTGCTCGCGCAAGGGGGCTTCTATCCGCACGGCACACCCCGCGAGGTCTCCGCGAGGGGTGGCCCGTGCCAATCGAGCCGGCCTTGGCAGCAAGCGCAGGCAGGATGCCGAAGCGAAGCTGGCACGGAGCGAGCGAAGCCCAGGATGGGCGCAGCGAGCGTCCGGCAAGATGGCACGGGCCACCCCGAGCCGCGCGCGACCTACAGCCACACCCGCAGCCGGCCGTCGAGCATGTCGGGGATCTTCTTCGCCAGCACGCGGCGGACGCGGTCGTCGGTGTAGCGGGTCGAGAAGTGGGTGGCGATCACCACCTCGTTGCGGAACCGGTCGCGGCGGGCGAGCAGGTCGTCGAGGTGCATGTGGCCATACTTGTGGATCTTCTCCTTGCGATGCGCGTGGGCCACGAACGTGAGCTCGGTGATCAGGATCATCGCCTCGAACATCGCCGGGCAGCGGTCGAGGCCCTCGGGCGACGAGTCGCCCAGGTAGGCCACGAGCGGGGAGCGGATCTCGTGGGTCACGTCCACGCCCGAGAGCCTCAGGTCCCGGATCTGGTGGCCGGCGAGGTGCTGGTATTCGTGCTTCAGCTTCCGCCGGCGGTCCCAGACCACGAAGCCCACGCTCGGGAGCGTGTGCGTGGTCGCGGAGACCGTCACCACGTGCTCGCGGGAGAGCTCGATCTCGTCGCCGGGCCGCGCCGGCAGCAGCGTGCAGGGGAGCCGGCCGCGGTCGAGCCGGGAGACGGCCTTCAAGAGCCGCTCGATCGGCTCGATCGCCGACTCGGGCAGGTAGATCGTGGGGGGCTCCATCTTCATCATCCGCCGGCGGGCCACGTAGACCGGCAGGGCGGCGATGTGGTCGAGGTGGGTGTGGGTCACGAACCAGGTGCTCGTGGCCATGAAGCCCCAGGGCTGGGCGCCGAGGTCGAAGCCGAGTTTCAGTTCTGGGATCCGCCACACGCTCTGCACGGCGGCCCGGGAGTAGCCCTCGACGGTGAGCCCCTTGTGCGTGAGCGTGCGGAACGGGGCGTTGTCGATCATGCGGTCGTGCGGGGGTCGGCGGCAGACGCGGGGTCGGCGGACGCGGGCGAGCGGGGCAGGAGCCAGATTTCCTCGAACAGGCCGTCCTGGCGGGTCGAGAGCCTGCCGCGGCGAACGAGTTCGAGCGTCGCCAGGAAGATGCCCACCAGCCGGGACCTTGGCATATCGTCATCGAAGAGCGTCGAAAACGCCACCCTCCCCTGCTCCGCCACGAGCGTTTCGATCCGCTCGATGTGGACCTCGATGGGAGTGTCGTCGTGGACGATCTGCCGCGGCCGGCGCTTCTCCCGCTTGGCGAGCACCCGCGTCAGCGCGCCGACCAGATCCCAGACGTGGGCGTCCCCGATCGCCACCTCGGCCGGCCCCGTGCGGGCCGGTGCTTCCTCGGTGTGAATCCTGGGAAACCGCAGCTCCCACTGCCGGGCCCGGTCCTCGAGCAGCGCCGCCGCGTCGCGATACTGTTTGTATTCGAGCAGCCGCTGCACGAGATCCGCGCGAATCGGCTCGACCTCCGCCTCCTGCTCCTCCGGCCGCGGCACGAGCGCCCGGACCTTGATCTCGAGGAGCACGCTGGCCAGCTCGACGAACTCCCCCACCTGCTCGATCGAAAGCTCCTCGAGGACGGCCAGGTGGTCGCAGAACTCCTGGGCGATCACCGCGATCGGCACCTCCGTGACGTCCACCTCGTGCTTCTTGACGAGGTAGAGCAACAGATCGAGCGGCCCGGAGAAGACGTCGAGGGAGACTTTGAAGTTCATGGGGCACGTCCCGGAACAGTCGAACACCACGGGCCAGCATAGGGAACGGCCCGGTTCGATCACACTCCGACCAGGCCCCTGAAAACTCGGGGACACGCCTCCCGAGCACGCCCGCCGCGCCATACAAGCCCCCCGGCGCGAGCCGGGGGGATGACGCCGTCCATACCGGCAGACGTTTTTCACTTGGCCACCGCGTTTGGAGGAGTAGCAGGCGTCGTCCCCCTTGCTCGCGCAAGGGGGCTTTTATGCCAGCGCAAGATCGGTTGCCGCATCTTTGGCCGTGGCACAGTTGCCGCGGTAGGCTCTGCGGCATGGACAGCAAGCAATGCATGCAGATCGAGCGGCTCTGGGCGCCCTGGCGGCTGGGCTACGTCCAGGGCCAGGAGTCGGGCGACCCGGTGGCGGCGGTCCCGATCGCCCACTGGCGGGCCGGGGCCGATCGGGGCTGCTTTCTCTGCCGGGCGGCGGCGGCCGCACCGGAGCACGACCGGGCCCTGGGGGTCGTGCATCGCACGGACCGCAGCCTGGTGGTGATCAATCGCTTTCCGTATTCCAACGGTCATCTGCTCGTGGCCCCGCTCGACCATCGGGCCACGCTCGGGAGCCTCGCCGACGACGACCTGCTCGACCTGCAGCGGTGCCTCACCCGCTGGTGCGGCGTGATCGAGCGGTGCATGCAGGCGGAGGGTTTCAACATCGGACTCAATCTCGGCCGCGTGGCCGGCGCCGGCGTGCCCGGCCATCTCCACTGGCACATCGTGCCCCGCTGGCCGGGCGACGTGAACTTCATGCCGGCG
>CAXNGP010000266.1:0-3986 GCA_964201845.1 Pirellulales bacterium | reverse complement strand
CTCGTTCCCCCGACAGAAGCTCCGCGACCTGCTGCCCGAGCACAACCTCGGTCTGGCCGCCGTGGGCACGGGGGCCGGGTGGCTGAAGCACGGGCTCTCGCTCACCGATCCCGACACGGGCGTGCGGAAGCGGGCGATCGAGTTCATCGCCGCGCTGATCGACGCGGCGGGCGAGTTCGGGGCCCCGGCCATCATCGGCTCGATGCAGGGCCGCTCGTCGGCGGCCGTGCCGCGGGAGACCGCCCTCGACCTGCTCGCCGGGGCTCTGGGGCCGCTGGGCGAGCGGGCGGCGCGTCACGGCCAGCCGCTCTTCTACGAGCCCTTGAACCGCTACGAGACCGACCTCTTCAACCGGCAGGCCGAGGCGGTGGCGTTCCTCGAGCTGCGTCGCCTGGCGCATGTCCGGCTGCTCTGCGATCTCTTCCACATGAACATCGAGGAGATCGACGTCGCGGCGACGCTCCGCGACCTCGGCCACCACGTCGGCCACGTCCACTGGGCCGACTCCAACCGCCGCGCCATGGGCCTGGGCCACACGCCCGCGGAGCCGATCGTGGCGGCGCTCCGCGGAATCGGCTTCGCCGGCCACCTCGCCGCCGAGGTGTTTCCGCTGCCCACCGCCACGGCGGCCGCCGCCGCGAGCATCGAAAGTTTCCGCCGCTTCGTCGCCTGAGGAGCCTTCACCCATGCAGACCCGCCCGCTCGGCCGCACCGGCCTCGACGTGCCGATCCTCGCCTTCGGGGCCTCGTCCCTCGGCCAGGAGTTTCGCCGCGTCACGCTCGAGGAGGCGCTCGGCAGCGTGCGGGCGGCCCTCGAGTGCGGGCTGAAGCTCATCGACACGAGCCCCTTCTACGGCCGCGGCATGAGCGAGGTGCTCCTGGGCGTGGCGCTGCGGGACGTGCCCCGGAGCGACTATCTCCTGTGCACGAAGCTCGGCCGCTACGACCTCTCCCACTTCGATTTTTCGGCGGCCCGGGTCGCCGAGAGTGTGGACGTCTCGCTTCACCGCCTCGGCACCGACCACCTCGACATCGTGCTCTGCCACGACATCGAGTTTGTGCCGATGCAGCAGATCGTGGACGAGACGCTTCCGGCGCTGCGGAAGGCGCAGGCGGCCGGCAAGGTGCGGTTCATCGGCTTCTCGGGCTATCCCCAGAAGATCTTCCGCTTCATCTGTGACCAGGCCGAGGTCGACTGCGCGCTCAACTACAACCAGTACACGCTGCAGAACACGCGGTTCGCCGACGAGACGGTCCCGTTCCTCGCCGCCAAGGGGATCGGCGTGATGAACGCCGGCCCGTTCAGCGCCCGGCTCCTCACCGACGCCCCGCTGCCGGCCTGGCTCAAGGAGCCCGATGAGGTGAAGGCCGCGGCCCGCCGGGCGGCCGAGCTTTGTCGCAGCCGCGGCAGCTCGATCGCCAAGCTCGCCCTGCAGTTCTCACTGGCGAACCCCGCGATCGCCACGACGGTGGCCGGCAGCGCCAATCCTGCCAACATCCGGGCCTGGGCCGCGTGGGCGGCCGAGCCGCTCGACGAGCAGCTGCTCCACGACGTGCAGGCGATCTTCGCCCCGGTCAAGAACGTGGGCCACATGGAGGGGCTGGCCGAGAACAACTGAACGCCCAGCCGGACTTACTCGGACTCGAGGGGTTGCCCGTGCCAGTCGAGCGGCGTAGGAAACCGAGCAAAGCAAGGATTGCGCAGCGAGGTTTCCTCCGAGCGACCGGAGGGCAGGATGCCCGGAGGGAGCGTCCTGCGAAATGGCACGGGCAGCCCCGGCACACTCCGCCTGACCCAACACAAGCGATCACGAGCCAACTTTCGAAACCATGCGCATCGACGCCCACCAGCACTTCTGGCACTACTCGCCCGCCGACTATCCGTGGATCGGCGCAGGCATGGAGCGGCTCGCCCGCGACTACCTGCCCGCCGACCTCGCGCCGCACCTGGCCGCCGCGGGCCTCTCTGGCAGTGTCGCCGTGCAGGCCCGGCAGTCGCTGGCCGAGACCCGCTGGCTGCTCGACCTCGCCGCCGCGAACCCGCTCGTCAAGGGTGTGGTGGGCTGGGTGGACCTGCGGAGCGAAGGCGTCGCCGACGAGCTGGCGGAGTTTTCCTCGCATCCCAGGTTCGTGGGCGTCCGGCACGTCGTGCAGGACGAGCCCGACCCGCGGTTCCTGCTGGGCGAAGCCTTCGTCCGCGGCCTGCGGTGCCTCGCCCCGCTCGATCTCACCTACGACCTCCTGCTCTATCCCCACCAGCTCCCCGCCGCCGTGGAACTCGCGGCGCTCCTGCCCAAGCAGCCGTTCGTGCTCGACCACCTCGCCAAGCCGCGGGTGCGGGACGGCGTTGCGGTCGCGCTCGAGCCCTGGCAGCGCGACCTCAAGGCCCTCGCCCGACACGCGAACGTCTCGTGCAAGCTCTCGGGCCTCGTGACCGAGGCCGCTTGGCGGGGCTGGCGGCGGGAAGACTTCACGCCCTACCTGCAGGTGGCCCTCGACGCCTTCGGCCCCGATCGGCTGATGATCGGCAGCGATTGGCCGGTGTGTCTCCTCGCCGCCGAACACGCCGACGTGGCGGGCATCGTGATGGATTTCATCGGTCCGCTCACCGCGGCCGAACGGCAGGCTATCCTCGGCGACACGGCCACTCGTTTCTACGGCCTCCAGGAGTGACACCATGCAAGCCCTGCAGCTCGAACAACCGAAGGCGCTCCGGTTTATCGATGTTCCCGAGCCTGCCGAGCCGGGGCCCGGCGAGGCTGTGGTCCGCGTGCATGCCGTCGGCATCTGCGGCACCGACTACGGCGGCTACCTCGGCAAGATGCCGTTCTTCAGTTATCCGCGGATCCCCGGCCATGAGTTGGCCGTCGAAGTGGTGGCCGTCGGCCCCGGCGTCACGAACGTGGCTCCCGGCGACCGCTGCTGCGTCGAGCCCTACATCAACTGCCAGCGGTGCCACTCCTGCACCCGCGGCCTCACCAACTGCTGCGAACACCACCAGACGCTCGGCGTGCACTGCGACGGCGGCCTGCGGAAGCTGTTCACCGTGCCCGCCCGCAAGCTCCATCCCTCGCCCCGGCTCGCGCCGGCCCAGAACGCGCTCGTCGAGACGCTCGCCATCGGCTGCCACGCAATCGACCGCGGGGCACCGACTGCTGCCGAGACGGTGCTCGTGATCGGCGCGGGGCCGATCGGGCTCTCGGCCATCGAGTTTGCCCGGCTCTCCGGCGCCCGCGTCGTGGTGATGGACATGGCCCCGTCGCGGCTCGACTTCGTCCGCGACCGGCTCGGCATCGCCGACGTGCTCCAGGCGACCGGCACCCCGGCCGATGCCGAGGCCCTGCGCGAGCTGACCGGCGGCCGGATGGCGGAGGTGGTGGTGGACGCGACCGGCAGCCACCAGAGCATGGCGTCGGCCCTGGAACTGTGCTCATTCGGCGGCCGGCTCGTCTACGTGGGGATCACGCAGCAAAACCTGTCGTTTCCTCACGCCCCGGTCATGCACCGCCGCGAGCTCTCGATCCTCGCCAGCCGCAACGCGCTGTCCCGCGACTTCACCCGGATCATCGCTCTGATCGAGGCCGGCCGGATCGACACCGGGCCGTGGATCACCCACCGCCTGCCGTTCGCCGACGTGATCGACCGCTTTCCGACGCTCCTCGACCCCGCCTCGGGCGTGATCAAGGCGGTCGTCGAAATGCCGTGAGCTGTTCCCGATCCCGGGATGATCGGCCGGCTTCTTGGTGGGTCGGGGCTGCCCGTGCCCATCTCGCTGGACGTTCGCTCCGGGCATCCTGCCCTCCGCTCTCTCGATGCTGCCCTCGCTTCGCCATCCTGGCTCCGCTCGGCCAGCAACGCCGCTCGATGAGCACGGGCAGCCCCTCGCTCTGTCGGTGGCGCCGAAGTGCCTGCCCGCCGGCTCAGTCGGGCAGCCGCTTGACGCGGATGTTGCGGTAGTGGACCTCGCTGCCCGGGTCGTGGGCCTG
>CAXNGP010000265.1:0-4007 GCA_964201845.1 Pirellulales bacterium | reverse complement strand
CCCACTTGGGTAGGGCTGCTATACACTCCGCACTGCGACCCGGCCCGGTCGGCAGCGACGATGTCGAACCCTGGGCCTTCCGGAGCCTCTCTCGTGGTCGCAGTCCTGACGCAGATCGCCGCTATTTTCGGCTGGTTCGTCGCGATGGTCGTGGTGATGTCCCTGATCGAGCATCAGGTGCACTGCCGCCTGATGCACAAGACGCCCCGGCTCGCCTTCCTCAGGAACCTCCGCGCCCGGCAGCGGATCTTCACGAGCCACGCCGTCGAGCATCACAGCCAATACCGCAAGGAGTTTCACGACGATCCGGTGCCGCCGGGCGAGGATCATGGGATCCGGCTCAACGTGCGCGAGGGGCTGATCGAGTCGCTGCCGCTCGTGATCGTGCTCGCCCCCTTTTCGATCACGGGGGCGGTGATGTTTCCGGTCGTGGTCAGCCTCCATCACACGATCTGGAACCTGATCCATATGGAGATGCACAAGCCGACGGGGCGGTTCTTCGCCAAATGGGCCGCCTACAAGTGGGCCGCCCGGCACCACTTCCTGCACCACCGCTACCCCGACAAGAACTTCAACGTCGCGTTTCCGATCGGCGACTTCATCTACGGCACGATCGCCAAGCCGACCGAGGCCGACTGGGAGGCGATGCGGGCCGAGGGTATCGCCGATGGCCCTGCCCACGACCAGGCCCGTCGGGCGGCGTGAGCCGGGGGCTGGCGAGGCTATACTCAAGCCATCCTCGCAAGCCGTCGCCGCGGTGCCACCGATGCGTTCTTCCCGTTCCGCACGCCTTCGTGTCGGCCTGGTGGCCCTGCTCGGGGCGATGCTCACGCCGCACGCCGCGTCGGCGGAAGACCGCTCGGTTTCCTTCAATCGCGACGTGCTGCCGATCTTGGCGGCCAACTGCCTCTCCTGTCATGGCTTCGATGCCCACGGTCGACAAGCGGGCCTGCGGCTCGACACGGCCGCGGGCGCGACCGCGACGCTCGATTCGGGCGCGCGGGCAGTGGTGCCGGGCGACGCCAGCGCCAGCGAACTTCTCAGGCGGATCGACTCGGCCGATGCCGACGAGGTGATGCCGCCCCCCGATACCGGCCACCGGCTCTCCGCCGCCGAGCGGCAGGTGCTGCGTGACTGGATCGCCGCCGGCGCCGCCTACGAGCCGCACTGGGCGTTTCTGCCGCCGGGCGACATGCAGCCGCCGGGGCCGGCGGACGGGCATCCGATCGATCGGTTCGTGCTCGCGGGGCTCGAGGGCACCGGCCTCGAACCCGCGGCTCCCGCCCCGCCCGAAACACTCCTGCGTCGGGTGCACCTCGACCTCACCGGGCTGCCACCGACGCCTGCTGAGATCGACGGCTTTCTGTCGGCGCATCAAACCGATCCCGAGATCGCCTACGCGGCCGTGGTCGACCGGCTACTGGCCAGCCCCCACTACGGCGAGCGGCAGGCGCGGTGGTGGCTCGACATGGCCCGCTACGCCGACAGCAACGGCTACTCCGTCGACGCCCCGCGGGAGATCTGGCGCTGGCGCGACTGGGTGATCGACGCCTTCAACCGCGACCTGCCCTTCGACCAGTTCACGATCGAGCAGCTTGCCGGTGACCTGCTGCCCGACGCCACCCAGGAACAGCGGATCGCCACCGGCTTCCACCGTAACACGCAGATCAACGAGGAGGGGGGGATCGACCAGGAGCAGTTTCGCATCGAGAGCGTGTTCGACCGCGTGGCCACCACCGGCGTGGTCTGGCTGGGCCTGTCGATCGGCTGCGCTCAGTGCCACGATCACAAGTTCGACCCCGTCAGCCAGCGGGACTACTACCGGCTGTTCGCATTCCTGAACGATCAGAGCGAGCCGAGGCTCAAGGTCGCGGCGGCGGGCATCGACCCCGTCGCGCTCAAGGCCGACCGCGACGCGGCCCTCGCCGCCGTGAACGCCCACGTCGCGGCCCGCGCGGCGGAGCTGGAGGCCTGGGAGGCGGGGCTCCCGGACGAGGTGCGCGCGCGGCTGCCCAAGCCCGCCGCCGCCGCCCTGCGGCTCCCGGCGGCGAAGCGTTCGGCCGACCACCGCCGGCTGCTCTTCGCGGCTGGCCCTGGCGCCCAGGCCGAGGATTTCGAGGCCCTGAACGAGCGATTCCAGGAACTCGACGAGCAGCTCAATGCCGGTCCGACCACGCTCGTGCTCGCCGAGCTGCCCAAGCCCCGCCGCACGACGGTCTTCATCCAGGGTGACTTCACGCGGCCCGCCGACGAGGTGACCCCCGGCACGCCCGAGGCGCTGCCGCCGCTCGCGGCGTCCGATCGCCGGCCCACCCGGCTGGATCTCGCCCGCTGGCTCGTCAGCCCGACGAATCCGCTCACGGCCCGGGTGCTCGCCAACCGCATCTGGCAGCAGCACTTCGGCCGCGGCCTCGTGGAGACCGACAACGACTTCGGCCTGATGGGGTCGCAGCCCTCCCATCCCGAGCTGCTCGACTGGCTCGCGCGGGAACTGGTGCGCGGGGGGTGGAGCATGAAGGCCTTGCACCGCCTGATCGTGACCTCGCAGACCTACCGGCAGAGCTCCGTCGAGACGAAGGCCCACGTGGAGCTCGATCCGCAGAACGTGTTCCTCGCCCGGCAGCGGCGGCTGCGACTCGACGCGGAGCTCGTGCGCGACGTCGCGCTCGTGGCCAGCGGCCGGCTCGCGCCCGAGATCGGCGGGCCGCCCGTATTTCCGCCGATTCCCGATGGCGCCACCGCCGTCGGCCAGGTGCGGCGGGCCTGGAAGACGAGCACGGGCGACGACCGCCATCGCCGCGGCCTGTACACGTTCGTCTATCGGGCGTCGCCTCCGCCCGCGCTCGTCGTGTTCGACGCGCCCGAGGGCTTCACCGCCTGCACCCGGCGGAACCGCAGCAACACGCCGCTGCAGGCCCTCACGCTGCTCAACGACCCCGCCTTCGTCGAACTCGCCGCAGCCTTGGCCGAGGTGGTCGCGAAGGAGGGGGTGGAGGCGGCGTTTCGCCGCTGCACCGGGCGGCGGCCCGACGCGGCGGAGCTCGCGGTGCTCGAGCCCCTGGCGCCGCCGGAGCGGGCGCGGGTGCTCTTGAACCTCGACGAGACCGTGACCAGGGAGTGACCATGGAGCCGACGGACCCCATCCTGCGAGATCGCACGCGGCGGCACTTCTTCGGCGACTGTGGCCTGGGCGTGGGGGCGATGGCGCTGGGTTCGCTGCTGGCGGCCGACGGTGGTGCGCGGGCCGCTTCCGCTCCCGCGGTCCTCGGGCCCCACTTCCCACCGCGGGCCAAGCGGGTGATCTACCTGTTCATGGCGGGCGGCCCCTCGCAGCTCGACCTCTTCGACCACAAGCCCGAGCTCACGAAGCGCAACGGCCAGCCGATCCCGTCGAGCTTCATCGAGGGCAAGCGGTTCGCCTTCATGAACTCGAGCCACCGGGTGGATCTGCTCGGCACGAAGCGGGCCTTCGCCCAGCATGGCGAGAGCGGGGCCTGGGTGAGCGACCTCTTGCCCCACGTGGGCGGGATCGCCGACAAGCTCTGCATCGTGAAGAGCTGTTCGACCGACCTCTTCAACCACGCGCCCGCGAAACTGTTCATGAACACGGGCACTGGCCAGTTTGGCCGGCCGAGCATGGGGGCGTGGGTGACCTACGGGCTGGGCAGCGAGTGCAGCGACCTGCCGGGCTTCGTCGTGCTCCAGAGCGGCCCGCGCGGGCCGCGCGGGGGTGCGGTGCTCTGGGGCAGCGGTGTGCTGCCGAGCAGCTACCAGGGCGTGCCCCTGCGGAACACCGGCGCGCCGATCCTGAACCTCGACTCTCCGGCAGGCGTCGATCCCGCCGGGCAGCGGCGGGTGGTGGATGCCGTCCGGGAGCTCAACCGTCACCGGCTCGCGGCCACCGGCGACGCCGAGATCGCCACGCGGATCGACGGCTACGAGATGGCCTATCGGATGCAGTCGAGCGCGCCCGAGTTGATGGATATTTCCGGCGAGACGGCGGAGAC
>CAXNGP010000264.1:0-4017 GCA_964201845.1 Pirellulales bacterium | reverse complement strand
AGCACCGTGCCCGTGGGCACCTGCGCGGGGATCGAGGCCCGGCTCAAGGCCCGGACCGGCCGCGACTGCCGCGTGGCGAGCAACCCGGAGTTTCTCAAAGAAGGCGCGGCGATCGAGGATTTCCAAAAGCCCGACCGGGTGGTGGTGGGGGTGCGGTCGGCGGCGGTGGGCGAGATCCTGCGGTCGCTCTACGCCCCGTTCCTGCGGACGGAAAACCCGTTCCTCGTGATGAGCCCGGAAAGCTCGGAGATGACGAAGTACGTCGCCAACGCGCTGCTGGCCACGAAGATCTCGTTCATCAACGAGGTGGCCAATCTCTGCGAGCGGATGGAGGCCGACATCGACGACGTCCGGCGCGGAATCGGCCACGACAGCCGGATTGGGTTCGCCTTCCTCTTTCCCGGGGCGGGCTACGGCGGCAGCTGCTTTCCCAAGGACGTTCAGGCCCTGGCCGCGATGGCCCGCGACAAGGGCATCGCCCCGCGGATCCTCACGGCCGTGCACGAGACCAACCTCGCCCAGAAGCAGGTGCTCGGCGCGAAGATCGTGGCGCACTTCGCCGGCGACGTGGCGGGCAGGCGGATCGCCGTCTGGGGGCTGGCCTTCAAGCCCCGCACCGACGACATCCGCGACGCGCCGGCGATCGACCTGATCGAGCGACTGCTGGCCGGCGGGGCGCGGGTGTGCGTGCACGACCCCGAGGCGACGGCGAACGTGCGGGCCATCTACGGCGATCGGCTCGACTACGCGGCCACGCCGCTCGAGGCGCTCGACGGGGCCGACTGTCTGGCGATCGTCACCGAGTGGGGTGACTACCGGCGGCCCGACTTCGACGAGATGGCCAGGCGGATGAAAAGCCGCGTGATCTTCGACGGCCGCAACCTCTATCAGCCGCGCGAGATGCAGGGCCGGGGGTTCAGCTACCACGCCATCGGCAAGGCCCCGGTCTGACGCGGTGTCCCGCCCCGGCGGCCGCCCCGGAGTCGCCGCGGTTTGACACGCGCCGGCCGAAAGGGTTCAATCTCCGCGGCCGGCACCGCTTCTCGAACGACTGTCGCCCGGCCTGCTTCGCCCCGTCTCACCTTCCGCATCCATCACCGGAGTTCCCCCGATCGTGCTGTTCACCGCCCGCCGTTTGTTCGCCGTGATCTGTGGCGTCGTGGCCTTCTCGCTGGCCGGAAGTGACATGGCCTTCGCGAGCGAGGCGGCGGCGCCGACGGGCGCTGCAAACCTCTTCTACGTGCTCTGGTGGCTCGTGGGTGTGGGCGGCGCGTCGCTGGCCCTCTACCAAGCGTGGCAGTTCTTTCAGTGGATGGTGGCCCAGCCCGCGGGCACCCCGAAGATGATCGAAATCGCGGGCTACGTCCGGACGGGCGCCGACGCGTATCTCAAGCAGCAGTACAAGGTCGTCGGCTGGGCGTTCCTCGCGATCTGCGTTCTGTTGCTGTGGATGGCGCTCGGCCTCGGGGTGCAGAGCCTGTGGGTGCCGTTCGCGTTCCTTTCGGGCGGCCTGTTCTCCGGGCTCGCCGGCTGGTTCGGCATGAAGACGGCCACGCTCGCCAGTAACCGGACCGCCGCCGGCGCCGAGCGGTCGCTCAACGAGGGGCTCCAGATCGCCTTCCGCTCCGGCGCGGTGATGGGGCTCACGGTCGTGGGCCTGGGCCTGCTCGACATCATGCTCTGGTTCTTCATCCTCTACTGGCTCGTGCCGATGCTCGGCTTCCAGCCTCTCTCGCTGGAGGAGATCACGGTCACGATGCTCTGCTTCGGCATGGGGGCGAGCACGCAGGCGCTGTTCGCCCGCGTGGGCGGCGGCATCTTCACGAAGGCGGCCGACGTGGGCGCCGACCTCGTGGGCAAGGTCGAGCACTCGATCCCGGAAGACGATCCGCGCAATCCGGCGACGATCGCCGACAACGTCGGCGACAACGTCGGCGACGTGGCGGGCATGGGCGCCGACCTCTACGAGAGCTACTGCGGCAGCATTCTCGCGACGTCCGCCCTGGGTGTGGCCGCCTTTTCAGGAGACGGCGGCATGCAGCTGGCGGCGGTGTTCCTCCCGATGGCGATCGCCTCGGTCGGGACGCTGCTCTCCGTGTGGGGCATCTACCAGGTCCGCACGCAGGAAGACTCCTCGCAAAAAGCCCTGCTGGCCGCCCTCGCCAAGGGGATCAACTTCTCGACCGGTGCGATCGTGATCGCCACCTTCGCGGTCACGTTCCTGCTGATGGGCGGCTTCACCCACATGGGCATCGCGGTCTCCGTGATCGTGGGCCTCGTGGCGGGCTGGCTGATCGGCAAGTGGACCGAGTACGCCACCAGCAACGAATACGCCCCGACCAAGGAACTGGCGGATCAGGCCCTGACTGGCCCGGCGACGATCATCATCGGCGGTGTCGCCGAGGGGATGCTCTCGACGTGGGCCCCGGTCCTGATCACCGGCGCCGCGACGCTCCTGGCCTTTGGATTCGCCAACGGCTTTAACTTCTCCGATCCCAATCAGTTCGCCCTCGGCCTCTACGGGGTGGGCATCGCGGCCGTCGGCATGCTTTCCACGCTCGGGATCACGCTTGCGACCGACGCCTACGGGCCGATCGCCGACAACGCCGGCGGCAACGCCCAGATGGCGGGCCTCCCGGAGGTCGTCCGTGAGCGGACCGACGCCCTCGACGCGCTGGGCAACACCACCGCTGCCACCGGCAAGGGCTTCGCGATCGGCTCGGCCGCGCTGACGGCGCTGGCGCTGCTCGCCGCCTACATCGAAGAGGTGCGGATCGGATTCGATCGTTGGGGCCATGCGGCCGTCGTCACCAGGGACGGCGGCCAGGAGGTCGCGGCCGGCGGCAGCAAGCTCGTCGCCGGGGACTGGATGAAGCTGGCCGACCGTCTCGTCGTGGCCGTCGGCGACAAGGCCGAGGACAACCGCGTCTACATGGTCCTCGATCCCGCCGTGCTCGCGGGCCGCCGGGGCCGCGACGGCAAGGAGATCCTTCCGCCCGCGGTCGAGGGCCTCGCCGGCGCCGTCCGCAACACGGTGGCCAAGACCGCCCCCGCGGCGGATCTCGTCGCCCGGCTCGTCAACGAGAACCGGATCGTGGACGTCAAGCAGGCCACGATGCAGGACTACATGCGGTTCTACGACGTCACCGTCATGAATCCGAAGGTGCTCGTCGGCATGTTCATCGGGGCGATGAGCGTGTTCGTGTTCTGCGCCCTGACGATGAAGGCCGTCGGTCGGGCCGCGAAGGGCATGGTCGAGGAGGTCCGGCGGCAGTTCCGCGAGAAGCCGGGCATCATGCAGGGCACCGAACTGCCCGACTATGCCGCTCCGGTCGCGATCAGCACGAAGGCCGCCCAGCGGGAGATGGTGCTGCCCTCGGTGCTGGCCCTGGCCGTGCCGGTGGTCGTCGGGTTGCTGCTCGGCGTCAGCGGCGTGCTCGGCCTGCTGGTGGGCGGCCTGACGACCGGGTTCTGTGTGGCCGTGTTCATGGCCAACGCCGGCGGTGCCTGGGACAACGCCAAGAAGCACGTCGAGAGCGGTGTCCACGGGGGCAAGGGCAGCGAAGCCCACAAGGCCGCGGTCGTGGGCGACACGGTGGGCGACCCCTTCAAGGACACGAGCGGCCCGAGCCTCAACATCCTCGTGAAACTCATGAGCATGGTGAGCGTGGTGGTCGCCGGCCTGATCGTGCGATACTCGCTCGAGGCCATGGGGATTTTTTGAGGATTCAGGCAGGATTGTTGTTCGCCATGCGAGGTGGGCCGGGGTTGCCCATGCCATCTCGCCGGACGCTTCCTGCGGGCATCCTGCCCTCCGGTCGCTCGATGCTGCTCTCGCTTCGCCATCCTGGCTGTGCTCGACCAGCAACGCCGCTCGATTGGCATGGGCAACCCCTTCGATTCGTGCCTTTCCCTCCGGCACCGGTGGCGCCGGTTCGGGATGCCCGTGCCCCGGGAGCCGGCCTTGATGGCAAGCGAAGCCAGGGATGGCGAAGCGCAGCCAGCATGGAGTGAGCG
>CAXNGP010000263.1:0-4026 GCA_964201845.1 Pirellulales bacterium | reverse complement strand
CAGTTGGAGACGCTCCGAGCCCAGGCGATCGCCCAGGCCAGCATGCCGCGGGGCGGCGGCTACGGACGGCAGCCGGGGCCGAAGGTGGCCAGCATGGACGCCGCCAAGAAGATCCCGCCGCCGGTCAAGAACCAGCTCGCCCAGATGGTCGGCATGGTGCGGCAACTCGGCCCCGGGACGAAATATGCCGTCCGCGCCGAGGAGATCGCCTTGGAACTCGGCCTCGAGATTCCCGCCGCCCCCTGAGATTCCATCCGTTTCCCCCACTCCGGGTCGTTCCCTCATGCCCTCCCCTGCCCCGCACCGCCGTCGTCCCGATCGCCTCCCCCGCGTGCTCGCCGTGGGGCTTCTGCTCCTCGCGGCGGGCGTGCTTGCGTCCCCGGCCGGCCGGGCCCAGCCGCCCGCCGACTGGCAGCCGCTGTTCGACGGCAAGGCGCTCGGCCAGTGGAAGCCGACACCCTTCGGCGGCGAAGGGGAGGTGACCGCCGCCGACGGCGTGCTCCGCATCGCGATGGGCGCCGACTTGAGCGGCGTGACCTGGAAGGGGGAGTTTCCGAAGCAAAACTTCGAGCTCGCCCTGGAGGCCCGGCGGGTCGAGGGCAGCGACTTCTTCTGTGGCCTCACCTTCCCGGTGGGCGAGTCGCACTGCAGCCTGATTCTCGGAGGCTGGGGCGGCGGCGTCGTCGGCCTCTCGAGCATCGACGGCGAGGATGCCGCCAACAACGCCACCACCAAGGTGATGTCGTTCACCGAAGGCCGCTGGTACGACGTCCGGGTGCGCGTCACCCCCGACCGGATCGTGTGCCTGCTCGACAACGAGCGGATCATCGATCAGCCGCTGGCTGACCGCACCATCTCGGTCCGCGAGGAGGTCGTGGCATCGCAGCCGCTCGGCATCGCGACCTACGCGACGACGGCGGAACTGCGGAAGATCCGCTGGCGGCCCGCACCCGCTGGCGACGAGGCGGCGCCGCCGCAGCCATGACGAACCCGGAGGCCGATCCCGCCGGGCCGCAACCTGGCCGCGCGGAGGACGCGGCCGCGGCCCGCCTGCGTCGCCGCATCACGGGCGAGGCGGCCCGGGGCGTCACCCGCGGCACCGATGCCCGCCGGGCCGTGTTCCGGGCGGCCCGGCGCGTGGCCCGCGACTGGGTGCCCGCCGAACAGCTGCCCGCGTCGGAGGAGGTTCGCGACGAGGTGCATCGGCGGATCGATGCCACGGGGTCGCTGGCACATCTCCTCGGCGACCGGTTCGACGCGTTGGCGGCCTGCGTGACCGTGCTGGCGACCGTCCGGCAGGACCCGGCGCGCCACCCGGAGGGCGACGCACTGGAGCATTCGTTGCAGGTCTTCGGGCTGGTGCTGGAGGAGCGGCCGTTCGACGAGGAACTGCTGACCGCGGCGCTGGTTCACGACGTCGGCCTGGCGCTCGATCGCCGCAATCCGGTGGCCGCGACGCTCGAGACGCTCGGCGATCTGGTGACGCCGCGAACCCGGTGGCTGGTCGAGTCGCTGCCCGCGGCGCAGGCCTACGCCGCCGGGACGCTCGGCCATCGAGCCCGGAAGCGACTCGAGGCCCATGACGACTTTCTCGACGTGCTGCTGCTCGCGGAGGCCGACCGGCGTGGACGGCAGCGAGGCCTGGCGGCGCCGTCGCTTGACGAGGCCTTGGCCATCCTGCGGGATCTCGCCGCCGATGACGAGACGTCGCCCCCCGACGCCGGTGCGGTCAAACCTCCGGCGGACTGAGCCGCCGGTCGCCGTCAGCCCAGCGACTTTCCATCGAGCGCTGCCCGGACGGCTTCGCGGGCCTCTCGCCAGCGGGATTTCACCGTCCGCTCGGAGCAGTCCAGCAGCCTCGCGATCGACTGCTGGTCCGTCCCGAGATACCACACGAGATGGAACACCTCACGGAGCTCGCCCGGCAGGGCCGCGATCGCGTCGTGGAACTGCGTCCAGCGGTCGAGCGGCTCGTCGGGCGCGGCGGCGGCATCCACGCCGACGGGAGGATCCGAGCCCGGGTCAGAGGTGGCGGGAGCCCCCGGCGCGCTGGTGGCATGATTGGCCGCGAACGACATCGGCCCGCCGTAGCGACGAGCCAGATCGATCAGCTCGCGGTGGAGTTGCGTCGCCGCCAGGGCCATGATGGCCCGCGGCGTCTCCGGCAGCGTCTCACCGAGGGCCTTGTGCAGCCGAAGCGCGGCGTTCTGAAAGACGTCGTCCGTGTCGTCCCACCGCCGGACTTTGGGAAACCTGGCCAGCATCCGCCGCGCGAGCAGTCGCAGCCGCCCGCTGTAGATCTCGATGATCCGGTCGCGGGCCACGAGCTCCCCCGCCGCCAGCCGCCGGAGGCAGGCGGTGATCTCGGGATCGGCGGGGTCGTCCGAATCGAAGGGCATGGGTGATGAGTCGATGAAGACCGGGAAAATGTCCGGAAACGCATGGTACGAAAAACATTTTTGCCCGTCACCGACCCAACTCTCGCCTTTCTAAGTAGGGGCCGGAGACGGCCCGGGCACCGTGATGGAAAACCTGCACGCGGCTCCTGATCCCGGCCGGAAAGAGGCCCCAGGGCTCCAGGGGATGACGCGAAACGATCGTCAATGCAAGGAGATGCCTAGATGAGGAGCCCCTCGACGGGAATCGCTCGCGACGGCTCCGAGGCCGATGTCCTCGGCCTCGAACCCCACGACAACGATCCCGTGCGGATCATCCTGGCAGCCCAGTTGCAACTCCGCCGCTATCGGCGTGGGCAGGCGGTCGGCCGTCCGTGCACGGCCACGGAGGTCCGCCGGATCATCGCGGCCCGTGACGCGCTCCTGAGCCGGGCCGTGGGCAGCCTGAGCAGGCTGGGTACCGGCTGCCTGCCGGGTGGGCGATTGACCGTACTGGAAGCGAACGCCCCCGAAACGCCGTCGGCTCGATAGCCCCCCGGAGCGGGGACGCGAGCCGCGCGGTTGCGGCCCATGCAGGCGGGGTATAACAGCCGCATGCACGCTGGCGAGGATGCGACGGGCCCCGACCGGTCGGAGCCGGGGCCGCCGACCAACCCGGATCAACCGCTGACCGGCGTGGACGATTATTTCGGCTTCGCCCCGGCGTTCCCGCTCCATCCTGGCTCGCAGGTTCTCCAGCCTGGCACGTCGCTGGGAGGCACCACGATCATTCGGCTGCTTGCGGAAGGCGGCATGGGCCGGGTCTACGAGGCCCGACAAACCGCGCCGGATCGCGTGGTGGCGTTGAAGGTGCTCCGGGAGGGCGTCGCCTCGGTGGAGCTGGCGCGCCGGTTCGCCCACGAGGCCGATCTGCTCGGCCGACTGCGGCATCCGGCGATCGCCCACGTGCATGCGGCGGGCACGCATCGGGCGGGCGACGTGGACTGGCCGTTCATGCTCATGGAACTGGTCCCCGACGCGGCGCCCATCACGGCCAGCGCCCGGGACCGCGGCCTGTCGGCCCGCGATCGGGTCGCCCTCTTCGCGCGGGCATGCGCCGGCGTCGGCCATGCGCACCGCGAGGGCATCGTGCACCGCGACCTCAAGCCGGCCAACATCCTCGTCGACCGGGACGGTGATCCCAAGGTGATCGACTTCGGCGTCGCCCGCTCGGTGCAGCCCGGCGCCGAGCGGCTCACCTCCGCGACGAATCAGGGGGAACTCATCGGCACGATCCGCTACATGAGCCCCGAGCAGCTGGGCATCGACGCCTCTGAGGTCGATTCTCGCAGCGATGTCTACGCCCTCGGTCTCGTGCTTCACGAACTGCTCCTCGAGGTGCTGCCGTACGAGCTCCGCGGCCGGTCGGTGGTCGAGGCGGCCTGCGTGCTGGCCACCAACAGCGGCTTGGCCACGGGGCCGCTGAGCCAGAAGCTCCGCCGGGCCGGCCTCGGCGTTGGCGAGGCGGCGGCGCTGGCCGCGGTGATCGCGACCTGCCTGGAGCCCGTGCCGGCCGACCGCTACGGCTCCGCCGGCGATCTCGAGAGCGACCTCCAGCGCTGGCTGGCGGGAGAGCCGGTGGCCGCGCGAC
>CAXNGP010000262.1:0-4059 GCA_964201845.1 Pirellulales bacterium | reverse complement strand
GCCACGGCGACCGCCGCTCCCGGCGTCTGGGCAAGCGCCAGCTCGGTGGCCAGCGCGATGTTGTGCCCCGCCTGCCGCGGGAGGTAGGCGTTGAGCACCACGCCCTTGCCCTCGGCACCGCTCCGCATCTGGTCGATCACGGTGCGGAGCATCGTCGGCAGCCGGAGCACGAGCACGCGGCCGTAGGGCGAAGGATTCAAGGCGGCACAATAAAGCTCGACGGCATCGGGAAGCTCGTTGACGCGTTCCGCCAGCTCGCCCACGAGCTCCTTCGGGGGCACGTCCCGGCTCGCGATCGCGTCGAGCTCGAGGTAGCAGTCGTCGGCAAAGTGGGCCGAGAGCGCCGCCGCCTGCAACGATTCGCCGAACAGCGCCTCGAGCGGTTTGGCCAGCTTCGCCAGCGGCCCGGCCAGCACCACGCGACCCTGCGTCAGCAGGTAGTGCGGCGAGCCGAACAACGTCAGGTGACGTTTCTCGTCGAGCATGCCCACGAGTTGCTCGAGCTCGAGCGGCAGTTCGGCGAGCATGCCGTCGGCCGCGGCCCCCCTCGCGGCCACCGCCTGCCGCACGATCTGAACCAGCGGCGTCTCCCGAGCCTCCGCCGCACCGGGCAGCCCGCCGGCCTCGGCCGCGGCGGCCGCCTCCGGCGCCACCACGAGCACCCGGTTCTTCTCCGTGGAAGGCACCCAGAACGAGAACGGCTTGCCCTTGTGGATCGTCTCGCCCTCCACCTGCGCCGCCGTGGTCGGGCCCCAGGCCTTCCGCCGGGCCGCCTCATCGACCGGGATTTCGCGACCCTCCACCAGCCGGACCGCGTAGCCCCCAAGCACCTGCTCGATCCCACCCGCCTGCCAGCCGGCCTGCACCGACTCGATGTCGGCCGGCTCACAGCCACAGAACGCCGCCAGCGCGGCGAGCCCCGCGGCGGCCTGCGGCCCGAGCGACTCGACGAACCGTCTGCCCTCGTCGTCGCCGAGCAGATCGGATGGCCGGGCGAGGAGCACGAGCTGCGAGCCTGGGACCAGGTAGGCCAACCGCGGCCGCGGGCCTTCGGTCGGCGCGGCCCACGGCAGATCAGGATCGTCCACCACGATCTGCCTGGCTGTCGCGACGGGGGCGGCCGGCTTGGCGGGTTTGTCCATGCCCGGCCCGGGCTCGTCGCCCGCCGGGGCGGGCTTCTCCCCGGAGCCGCTCTTGCCGGAGCCGCTCTTGCCGACGGTACCCCAGCCGATCGACTCCTCCGCCGGCTTGGCAGCCGGCTTGTCTCGAGGCGTGACCGCCACCGCCACCGCCACCGGCCCGGGCACCGGCTCCGGCGCCACATCGAGACGACTGACCACGAGTGCCACCGTGGCTGCGAGGATCGCCAGCGTGATCGCGCCCCCGAAGAGCCGGAGTTGGTTTCGCCGCCGCCGGATCAGGGCGGAGGGCCCGGCGGGCTCCCTGGGGACGGCCTGCCCGACGACCGGGCCGGCGCCTCCACCAGCCACCGACGGCGAACGCGACGACCCGGCCGGGCTCGAACCGCCGAGAAAATCGGGCAGCGTATCCACCGCGGCGGCCGCGCTCGGCGCCGAACCGGCGGGCGGCCGCGCGGCAGCCGCCCCCCCGCTCGTGGCCAGGCCGAGACAGGCGGCAATTGCATCGGCCGCCTCGGCGGCCGTCTGATAGCGTTCCGCCGGATCGCGGGCCATCAGATAGCCGATCAGGGCCGCCATCTCGGGGGTGACCGCCGGCGGCCCGAGCGGGGCGGGTCCGGCGCCGAAGGCGGCCCGCTTGAGCGTGCGGGGCGCGTCTCCCTCCCAGCAGGGCAGCGAGCCGGACACGAGCGCATACAGGATCGCGCCGATCGAATAGACGTCGGTCCGCAGGTCGCAGACTGCGCCGGGCAGCATCAGCTCCGGTGCCACGTATGCGGCGGCGCGACCGAGCCCCGCAAGTTCCGAGTCGTCGGTCCAGGGCCGGAGCGGCACCCGCTGAGGGTCGCCCGCGAGCGGAAACTGCAGCAGCCGCACGCGACCCGTCCGCGGCACGCCCCCTGGCGGCGGCTCCCGCCGCAGCACTTCGAGCGAGAGGCTGCCGTGCGGGCCGCCGAGCGCCTGCACCTCCGCGACGGCCCGCGCGATCTGCGAGACGAGCACGCCGGCTTGCACCGCCGGCAAGGCCCCGTGCCGCTGGAGTTCCTCGGCGAGCGTGATCCCGTCGACCTGCTCGCAGACGATCAGCCGGCTCGCCTCATGCTGCTCGAGGCTCCAGGTGCGGGAGAGCATCGGATCGGTCACCTGGCTGGCGGCCGTGGTTCGCTGCACGATCTCGGTCCAGACATCGAGCCGCCGGCAGCGCTTGGCATTGAGCAGGACCACGCTCACGATCCGGCCCGAGGGCTCGTGCCGCGCGGTGAACACGAGCGCATCCCCCTCGCGTTCATGCCGCTCGAGCAGCCGGTAGTCGCCCAGGAAAAACGGCCCGAGATTGCCGATGCCGAGCCGTTTGGCCTGCCAGCGGCTGATCGCGCCACGCTCGGCGAGCCAGGAGGCGATCCCCTTCGCCGTCCCGCCGCCGCAGCGGTCCGGGTCGGCCGCGTGCTCCCGGCGGAGCGTGGCGACGGCGCCGGCATCGACGAGCCCGCTCTTGACGAGCAGGCCCCAAAACTCCTCTCCGGTCGGCGTCGGCATGGGGGCGTCCTTTCCCCGCAATGTAGCGACTTTCGCGTTGTTTGGGCGGTGGCGTTTTTCTTGTGGCGGCCGCGGAGGGCGGGCTATCATCCGCCCAGCCCCATCCGCCGGCCCGGCGCGATTCGCCCGATCATCACACCCTGCGGCCGGAGGCCGATCCCCCGTGCGTGCCACCGAAGCCACCCGCATCTACTTCGACGCGGCGGCCGATCAGCTCGACCTTTCCCCCAGCATGCGACGGCTGCTCCTCACCGCCAAGCGGGAGGTGCAGGTCAGCATCCCGATCGAGCTCGACTCGGGGGAGTTGGCCACCTTCATCGGCTATCGCGTCCAACACAACGACGCCCGCGGCCCCCTCAAGGGCGGCCTCCGGTACCACCCGCAGGTCGATCTCGACGAGGTGCGGGCCCTGGCGGCCCTGATGACCTGGAAGACGGCCGTCGTCAACATCCCCTACGGCGGGGCGAAGGGGGGCGTGTCGGTCGACCCGGCGGCCCGCTCGCTGCGGGAGCTGGAGCGGATCACGCGGCGGTTCGTGGACGAGATCCACGACCTGTTCGGCCCCGATGTCGACATCCCGGCCCCCGACATGGGCACCAACGCCGACATGATGGCCTGGATCATGAACCAGTACGGCAAGTACCGCGGCTTCTCCCCCGCCTGCGCCACCGGCAAGCCGGTCGAGTACCACGGCATTCCCGGCCGCGAGGAGGCGACCGGCCGCGGCGTCGGTGCGCTGACGCTCAAGCTGCTCGGCCGGCTCGGCCGCCGGATCCCCGGCACCCGGGTCGCGATCCAGGGCTTCGGCAACGTAGGCACGCACACGGCCAAGTATCTGGCCGACGCCGAGTGCCGGATCGTGGCGGTGGGCGACGCCTGGGCGGCCTACCATCGGGCCGAGGGCCTCGACGTGCTCGACCTTCTGCGGCACGCCCGCGAGCATGGCGGCCGCCTGTCGGGATTCACCGGCGGCGACGCGATCAGCGCCGCAGAACTGCTCGCCGCCGACTGCGACGTGCTCATCCCCGCGGCGCTCGGGGGCGTGCTCACCACGGCCAACGCCGGTTCCGTGCGGGCCCCGATCATCATCGAAGCGGCCAACGCCCCGGTCGAGCCCGATGCGGACGGCATCTTCGCCGAGCGGGGAACGCTCGTGCTGCCCGACATCCTCGCCAACGCCGGTGGCGTGACGGCCAGCTGGTTCGAGTGGGTGCAAAACCGGCAGCACTACCAGTGGGGCATCAACCGCGTCCGCCAGGAGCTCGACCGGATCCTGGGCGAGTCGTTCGAGCAGGTCTGGCAGCTGGCCCAGTCGCGACAGGTCTCGCTCCGCACCGCCGCCTACATGCTCGGCGTGGGCCGCGTGGCGAAGGCCACGGTGCTC
>CAXNGP010000261.1:0-4062 GCA_964201845.1 Pirellulales bacterium | reverse complement strand
CCCGTCGCCCACACGTGAGGCTTACCGCCCGCCCCGGCGAGATGGCATGGGCTACCCGGAGCCTGCGCCACCGACGACGTCGCTCACGCTCAGACGCGGATCTGGGCGGCTTGCTCGACGATCCGCTCCAGGGGCACGAGGTTGCCCTTGTTGCAGCCCGGGCAGTGCTCCGCCGCCTCGGCCCAGGCGTCCGGCGACCGGAGGTTCGAGTCCCAGAACGGCCAGGTGCGGCACTGCCGCGGCCGCTCGTCGTAGGCGGTGCACTTCCGCGTCACCGGGTCGAGCAGCACGCAGTCGCCACCCGCCCGCTCCTTCAGCGACCGCCGGATGCCCACCCGATACACGTGCGCGGCCTCGAAGTCGGCGGGCGTCATTCCCAGCCGTGCGGCCATGGCGTCGATCTCGGCCTGATTGACCCAGACGTAGCCTTCGGCCCCGGTGCAGCAGTCGCCGCACTGCGTGCACTGAAACCGCAGCCCGTCGGCATACCACACGTCCTTGGGAATACCCGCCATGGTTCGTCTCCTCGCTCCCTCTCGACCAGCCTCGCTCAGCCTCGCACGATCGCCGCCACCGCCCCGACCAGCGCCTCGACGTCGGCCGCGGTGTTGAACGGGCCGAACGAGGCCCGCACCGTGCCGCCCGCGCGCGTGCCCAGGTGCTCGTGCACGAGCGCCGCACAGTGGAAGCCCGACCGCACCTGCACCCCCGCAGCCTGCTCGAGGATCGCCGCAACGTCGGCCGGATCATAGCCCTCCACCGTGAAGCTCACAATCGGTGCGGCGTCGGCAACCCGAGCCACCCGCACGCCGGCGAGCCCGGCCAGTTCCGCGGCGCAGCGGGCCGCCAGGTCTCCGCCCACCGCGGCCAGCGATTCGCCACCGCGGCCCTCGAGCCAGACCGCCGCGGCCGCCGCCGCCGCCAGCGCGGGAACGTCGGGCGTGCCCGCCTCGAACCGCTCCGCGAAGGCTTCCGGCATCTCGAGCGACTCGCTCGCCGAGCCGGTTCCCCCCTGAACGAGCGCGGCCGGCTCCACGCCCTCCCGCGCCCAGAGAAATGCCACGCCGGCGGTCCCGTGCAGCCACTTGTGGGCCGGTGCGACCACACCATCGGCTCCCCAGCCAGGCCGCTCCGCCGGCACGATGCCCAGCGACTGCGCCGCGTCGAGCAGCACGAGCCCGCCCCGCTCGTGGGCGATCGTCGCGATCGCCGCGATGTCCTGAATCACGCCGGTCACGTTCGAGACATGCGAGCAGACCACGGCCCGCGTCGCCGGCCGCCAGGCGGCGACGATCGTCGCCGGATCCACCAGGCCGGCGGCATCGCAGGGCACGATCGTCAGGTCGATCACGCCCTGCGTGGCGAGCGCATGCAGCGGCCGGAGCGTGGCGTTGTGGTCGGCGGCGGTCGCGATCACATGGTCGCGGGGCCGCACGAGACCGTGGATCAAGACGTTGAGCGCGAGCGTACCGCCCGACGGGAGGGCCACCCGGCGCGGATCGACGCCGCCGAACAGCCGCGCGGCCGCGGCCCGGGCCCGCATCTGGATGGCCGTGGCCTCGATGGCCTCGCGGTAGAGCCCCCGGCCGGCCGTCGCGCCGACCTCCTCGGCGGCCCGTCGCCAGGCCGCGATCACCTCCGGCGGCTTGGGCCAGGTGGTGGCAGCGTTGTCGAGATAGCGACGCGGGTGGCCCATTCCTAGCCCCCGATCTGATACATGGCGCGGGCGGGTCGCTCGAAGGCGGCCGAGCCGATGCCGTGCGCGGCCCGCTTGGCCGCGACGCACGCCTGCAGCAGGGCCGCGATGTCGTCGTCGCTGCCACCCTCCCGCAGCACCGCCCGCGCGTCCCACTCCGTCGTCGAGAACAGGCAGTTGCGAAACTGGCCGTCGGCGGTGAGCCGCAGCCGGTCGCAGCGATCGCAGAACGGGCTGGTGACCGGATCGATGAACCCCACCAGTCCGCCGCCATCGGCCCACCGCCAGTCCACCGCCGGCTGGCCGGCATCGGCCGGCGGCAGCGGCTCGAGCGGCCCGCTCGCCCGCTCGAGGATCCCGCGGACTTCCTTCCCGGAGAGCACCTGCCCCTCGTCCCAGCCCCCTTCCGCGTCGAGCGGCATGAACTCGATGAACCGCAGCTGCAACGCCTCGCGGCGGCAGAACTCCGCCAGCGGCACGATCTCCACCTCGGAGAGCCCGCGAATCGAGACGGCGTTGATCCGAATCGAGTGGAAGCCCGCCGCCCGGGCGGCAGCCAGGCCCGCCAGGACGCGGTCGAGCCCCCGGCGCCGGGCGAGCTTCTCGAAGGCCTCCGTGCGGATCGCATCGAGGCTGACGTTGAGGCGGCTCAAGCCGGCGGTCGCAAGAGACCCGGCCTGCTCGGCCAGGAGCAGGCCGTTGGTGGTGAGCGCCACCTCCTCGATCCCGGGTACCGCCACCAACAGCCGCACGAGCCCGTCGAGGTCGCTCCGCAGGAGTGGCTCGCCGCCGGTCAGCCGGACGGTGCGGATGCCCTGCCCGGCCGCCACGGCCGCCACGCGGGCGATCTCCTCGTAGGAGAGGAGTTCCTCGCGGGGCAGGAAGATCACGTCTGCGGGCATGCAGTAGGTGCACCGCAGGTTGCAGCGGTCGGTGACGCTGATGCGCAGGTCGGTGTGCACGCGGCCGAAGCCGTCGACGAGGTGGCGCATGTCAGGGCCCGCGCTCCGCACTCGCCTGTCCGTGCACCCAGGAGCGACCGCCGTCGGGGGCATGGTCGCACTTCCAGATCGGCACGGTCGCCTTGATCCGCTCCATCAGCCACTCGGCCGCCGCGAAGGCCTCCCGGCGATGGGCCGCGCTCGCGGCCACGGCCACGCTCGCGTCGCCCGGCTCCACCACGCCCAGGCGGTGGCTCACCGCGACCGCGACCAGATCGAAGCGGTCGGCCGCCTCGCCGCACAGCCGGGCAAGCTCGGCCCGGGCGAGCGGCGCGTGGGCCTCGTACTCGAGCCGCGTGGTCGCCACGTCGCCGGTCACGTCCCGCACCGTGCCCACGAACAACACGTTGCCGCCGGCCGCCCGAGCCCCCACCGCCGCCAGCACGGCCGCCGGGTCGAGTGGGTCGGCATCGAGCGTGACGAGCGTCACCCGCGGATCGTGGTCCACTGCGTGGGCCATCGCTCAGCCTCCGCTCACCGGAGGAATGAGGGCCACGTCGTCGCCCGCGGCGATCGGCTCGCCGTCGGTGGCGTAGCGGTCGCCACGAGCCACGGCGCTCCGCTCGAGCAGCGGGGCGATCTCGGGGCAGGCCGCCGCCAGGCGGCGACGCAGGTCGGCGACCGTGCCGCCGCTCCAGGCGAGCGTGACCCGGCGGCGGCCCGCGGCCTCCGCCATGCCGGCGAACAGCGCGACGTCCAGGCTGCCGGCGGTCGGAGGCACGTGGGGCAAAGGCATGGGCGGGGTTCGCGTCAGGTGGTGGTGAGCCGGCCGCTCGTGGCGGTGAGCAGGGTGTCGAGGCCGTGCGACCCCGGCCCCTCCAGCAGACCATAGGCCTTGGCCAGAATCTTGACCGGGTGGACGGCCGGCTTCGTCGTGCCCTGCTCCATCTGGATCCGGCAAGCCGAGCAGCCGGTGGCGCCGGCCTCGATGCCCGCCGCCCGCATGCCGTTGACGAGCGGCAGCCCCATTCGCAGGCTCGCCCGGTAGTGCTCGCGGGCCAGCCCGAAGGTGCCGGCCATCCCGGAGCAGCCCCGGTCGGCCGCTTCGAGGGCGAGCCCCGGCACGAGCCGCAGCAGGTTCTCCGCCGGGGGCAGGCCACCGCTGATCTGCTCGTGGCAGCCGGCGTGGTACAGGATCCGGGCGGGCACCGGGCGGAAGTCGAGCCGCAAGCGTCCTTCGCGGTGGAGTTCCCAGAGATACGTCGCCGCGTCGCAGGTGGCGGCCGCCACCCGGGGAAGCTCCTCGTCGTCGAGGAGGAGCGGATAGTGGTGGGTGATGCAGGTCACGGCCGCCGGCTCGGTGCACACGATCCGGTAACCGAGCCGCACCGCCTCGGCGAGCACCCGCACATTGGCCCGCGCGAG
>CAXNGP010000260.1:0-4098 GCA_964201845.1 Pirellulales bacterium | reverse complement strand
CCCCAACGGCTCCGGCAAGACCACGCTGCTGCGGCTGCTGCTTGGCGAGCTCGCGCCGGCGACGGGCTCGGTGCGGCTGGGCACCAACCTCCGGATCGCCTTCTTCGACCAGCTGCGGGACCAATTGGACGACGAGAAGACCGTGGCCGACAACGTGGCCGACGGCTACGAGACCGTGCAGATCGGCGGGCAGCCGCGGCACGTGGTCGGCTACCTGCAGGACTTCCTGTTCGCGCCCGACCGCACCCGCACGCCGGTGAAGTTTCTCTCGGGGGGCGAGCGGAACCGGGTCTTGCTGGCCCGGTTGTTCGCCAAGCCTGCCAACCTGATCGTGCTCGACGAGCCCACCAACGACCTCGACGCGGAAACGCTCGAGATGCTCGAGGAGCGGCTCGTGGACTTCGCCGGCACGGTGCTCGTGGTGAGCCACGACCGCTCGTTTCTCGACAACGTGGTGACGAGCACGCTGGTGTTCGAGCCGACGGGGCAGGGCGGGGCGTACGCCGTCAAGGAGTATGTGGGTGGCTACACCGACTGGCTGCGGCAGCGGCCCGCGCCGGCGGCGACCGTGACGCCACGGGCGCCGCAGGTGTCAGCCGCTGCCGCGCCGCCTTCCACCGCAGACGCCCCCAGGAAAAAACGCTCCTTCAAGGAGCAGCGTGAGCTCGAGAGCCTGCCGGCCGTGATCGAGACGCTCGAGACCGAGATGGCTGCGCTGCATGCCGCCATGGCGGAGCCCGACTACTACCGGCAGGCGGGCGACGTGCTCGCCCGCGACCAAGCGCGGCTCTGCGACCTCGAATCGCGGCTTGCCGAGGCCTTCGCCCGCTGGGAAGCCCTGGAGGCGGGCGGCGGCGTCGGGGCCGGCTGAGCGCGGCTCAGGCCCGCGTGCCCACGAAGATCGAGTTCCAGCTGCCGCCCGTCGGGTGCGTGCGGGCCTTCACGACCTCGACGGTGAAGCCCGCCTCCTCCATGCGGGCCACGAACCGGTGATCGGGGCCGGCCGACCAGACGGCCAGGCGGCCGCCCGGCTTGAGCGCTGACCGGGCGGCTCCCAGGCCCGTCGATCCGTAGAGCCCGTCGTTGCCGGCCGCCGTCAGGCCGCTGGCGCCGTTGTCCACGTCGAGCATGATCCGATCGAACCGGCCGCGGCTCTCCGCGAGCACCTCGGCCACGTCGCCGACGACGATCTCGACCCGCGGGTCGTCGATCACGTCGGCCGCGAGGCGGTAGTCCGGATTGCGGTTCCAGGCGATCACCGCGGGCACGAGTTCGGCCACCACGACCGTCGCGTCGGCGGCGACGTGGCGCAGCGTCTCGCGGAGGGTGAAGCCCAGGCCGAGGCCGCCGATCAGCACCGCGACCCGCTTGCGGTCGCCGAGGTCGGTGCACGCCAGTTCGGCCATGCGTTCCTCCGAGTGGTGCTGCCGCGTGGACATCAGCTCCACGCCCCCCACGCGAATCGAGAGGGCGCCGTCATGCTCGTGGAGCGTGAGCGGGGTGCCGTCGGGCGTGACGGCCCGGTCGAGGAGCCGGGTGGGTTTCATGGGGCGCCGATCGATCGCGGGGCGGGGGGCCGACGCGGAGTGTCCGCCGCGGCGGGTCAGTATGCAGTCTCGGGCGAAACGCTGCCGGGGTTCAGCATCGCCGGCCCCGAAGATATTCTGAGGGCATGCTGCACGAAGCCCCCTGGTCCCGACGTCTGTGCGCGGAGGCGTTCGGCACGTTTTGCCTCGTGTTCGCCGGCACCGGCGCGGTCGTCGTCAACGAAGTGACGGGGGGCGGAGTCTCACACGTCGGCGTGGCGCTCACGTTCGGACTGGTGGTCATGGCCTTGGTGTATGCGTTGGGAGACATCTCCGGCTGCCACATCAACCCGGCCGTGACGATCGGGCTCTGGGCCGCGGGGCGATTTGACCGGGCTTGGGTGCCGTCCTACATCGTCTGCCAGTGCGCCGGCGCGGTGCTCGCGAGCGGTGTGCTGCGACTTCTGTTCCCGGAGAGCCTGACCCTCGGGGCGACCATTCCAAGGGGCAGTGCGATCCAGTCGCTCATCCTCGAAGTGCTGCTGACGCTGATTCTGATGGTCGTCATCCTCACGGTTTCCGCGGGCGGCAAGGAACTGAAGCCCCTCGGGGGAATCGCGTTCGGCGGGGTGATCGCCTTCGAGGCACTGTTCGCCGGCCCGATCAGCGGGGCGTCGATGAACCCGGCCCGCTCCTTGGCGCCGGCGGTCGTGGCGCAGCAGATCGACTCGCTCTGGATCTATCTCGTCGCGCCGATCGCCGGGGCGCTGGCGAGCGTGCCGCTCTCCAAGTACCTTCAATCCGGGCCGGGCCGTGGTTCGGAGAACAGCGAGGAGCGCGGGTGAAGACCATCCTGTTCGTCTGTGTTGAGAACTCCAACCGCAGCCAGATGGCCGAGGCCTTCGCCCGGATGCTCGGCGGCGATCACGTGCAGGCCGCGAGCGCGGGGTCGCGGCCCTCAGGCCGGATCAATCCCAAGGCGGTGGAGGCCATGAAGGAGTTGGGGTATGACCTGACCACCCACGCTTCCAAGGGGCTCGAGGAGTTCAACGGCACGCCGGTCGACGTGGCGGTGACGATGGGGTGCGGCGACGAGTGCCCGCTCGTGATCGCCCAGCGGCGCGAAGACTGGCAGATTCCGGATCCCCGCGAGATGTCGCCGGATGAGTTTCGGGGGGTGAGGAACCTGATCGAAATGAAGGTGCGGGAACTGCTGGCGGCGCTCGACATCCCTGCTCGGAGGTGACCCATGACCGTGGCGGAGTTTCGGGCGGCCCTGGCCGCTCATCCCGACGTGACGATGCACTGGATGCTGCCGAACAAGTCGTTCGTTCCGGCCCACTACCACATCACGGAGGTGGGCCGGGTGCAGAAGGACTTCATCGACTGCGGCGGCACCGTCCGCTCCGTCGCCTCCTGCCTGCTGCAAATCTGGGTGGCCGACGACACCGACCATCGACTCACGACGACCACGCTGGCGACGATCATGGAGATCGCGAGGAAGGTGCTTGCGCGGGACGATCTTCCGGTCGAGGTCGAGTATGAGTCGGGAACGATCGCGCAATACCCGGTCGCCGGGTTCGAGGTGACGCCCGCCGGGCTGCTCTTCTCTCTCGGGGCCAAGCACACGGCCTGCCTGGCGCCGGAAAAGTGCGGCGTCGACGGCGGCAACTGCTGCTGACGCCGGCCATGGGTGGGACCGGGCGCCGGGCGGTCAGGCGGCCCGGCGAACCGTGGGCGTGGTGTGCGCCGGCTCAGGGGCCGCATGCGGCAGGGTGGCCGCGTCGCGCGGGTCGCAGACCGCCCGGCCTGCGCTCGCCTGGAGTTCGTCGATCGAATAAAAGGCATCGGCGTCGAACCGACGCACGAGGTCGAGCACCTCCCCGAGCCGCCGCCGCTTGATCACCGTAAACACGATCTCGACCGGCCCCTGCAGACCGTGGGCCCCGATCCTCGTCACGCCGCAGCCGGCGTCGCGCAAGAGCTCCACCAGCCGCCCCGAGTCACGGCCCGTGATCACCCGCACCAGCACGGAGCCGATCGCCAGCCGCTGCTCGAGGCTCATGCCCAGATAGTTGCCCGCCACGAACCCGCCCGCGAAGGCGGCGAAGCAGAGCGGCTGATCGAGGTTCGACATCACCTGGCCGATCGCGAACAGCCAGATCGTGACCTCGAAGAGGCCGAGCCCGGCGGCCATCGTCTTCAGGCCTCGGCCGATGAAGATGATCCGCATCGTCGAAATCGTGACGACGGTCATCTCCGCGACGAAAATCGACAGCGGCAGCAGCAGGTCGGTCATGGCGAGCAGGAGAGGGGGGCCGGGCCGGGGTGCGGCCCGGCCCTCGCTCACTTCTTGACGACGGTCTTGGTCTTGTCCTGCTTCGGCTTCTTGTTCTTCTTGTCGTTCTTCTGCGAGTGATTGCCTTTACCCATGGCAGAGACTCCTTTCGTGGTGAGGGGCCGGGGACTGGCCGGCCCCGGGAGGAACGGAACGGCGCGACGAGCCGGGCGGCCCGTCGTAAGGAAAAAAGTAGCGTCGGCCGCCGCGTCGAGGCCAGAGCAGTTCCGACTT
>CAXNGP010000259.1:0-4116 GCA_964201845.1 Pirellulales bacterium | reverse complement strand
CGCGGGTCGAGATCGGCGACGACAACACGATCCGCGAAGGGGTGACGATCAATCGGGCAAGCGAGAAGGAAGAGGGCGTCACGACGATCGGCAACGGCACGTTCCTGATGGCGGCCTGTCACGTGGCCCACGACTGTCGGATCGGCGACCAGGTGACGATCGCCAACGGCACGCTCCTCGGCGGGCACGTGCGGATCCACTCGCGGGCCTCGCTCTCGGGGGCCGTGGCGGTGCACCACTGGACGACGATCGGCAGCTGGGCGTTCGTGGCCGGGCTGTCGCGGGTGCTCCACGACGTGCCCCCATTCATGCTCTGCGAGGGGGCGCCGGCCCGGCCGCGGTGCATCAACGTGGTGGCGCTGAAGCGGGGCGGCTTCGATCGGGACACGATCGAGGCGATCGCCGAGGCCCATCGGTTGCTCTATCGGGCGAAGGTGGGGCTCGAGCCGGCTCGCGAGGTGTTGCGCAGCCAGGGCTCGCTGCGGCCGGCGGTGGAGGAGTTGCTCGGATTTCTCTCGCGGCAGCAGGAAGGCCGGCACGGGCGCTCGCGAGACCAACGGAGGGCGGCATGACACGGATCAAGATGGCGGTGGTGGGCTGCGGGCACCTGGGCACGATCCATGCCCGGCTGTTGGCCGCCCGCGAAGACGCGGAACTCGTGGCGGTGGTCGACCCGTTTGCGGAGGCCCGCGACCGCGTGGCCGCGGCCCACGGCTGCCAGGCGTTGGCCGATCCGGCCGACCTCGTGGGCCGGGTCGAGGCGGTCGTGATCGCCGCCCCGACCGCGCTGCACACCCAGGTGGCGCTGCCGCTGCTCGAGGCGGGCATCGACCTGCTCGTCGAGAAGCCGCTGGCCGTCACGGTGGACGACGCCCGGCTGATTGCCGCGACCGCCCGCCGGCTCGGCCGCACCGTCTCGGTCGGCCACGTCGAACGGTTCAATCCGGCCTGGCTGGCCGCCACGGCCCGGGCCGGTGAAACGAGCTACGTCGAGGCCCGCCGACTGGCACCATTCACGTTCCGCTCGCTCGACGCGGGCGTGATCCATGATCTCATGATCCACGATATCGACCTCGTGCTCTCGCTCGCTCCCGGCCGCCTGGAGCGGGTCGAGGCCCACGGGCTCATCGCCGCCGGTGGCCACGAAGACGCCGTCCGCGCCCGGCTGGTGTTCGACAGCGGCCTGGTCGCCGACCTGGCCGCGTCGCGGATCAGTCCGCGGGCCGAGCGCACCGTGTCGCTGTGGGCCGCCGGTGGGATGCTGGCGGTGGACCTGACCGCCAAGACCGTCGAGGTCGTCGCCCCTTCCGAGGACGTTCGCGCGGGCCGGTTCAACGCGGCCGACGTGCCCGCGGCCGAGCGGACGGCGCTCAAGGATCGATTCTTCGCGGACATCCTCCCGCGGGAGACCGTGACCGTGCCCGACGCCAACGCCATCGCCGGCGAGCACGACGACCTCCTGGCGGCGATTCGCGCCGGCACCGAGCCGCTGGTGTCGGTGAGCGCGGGGGCGTTGGCGGTCGAGGTGGCAGCCCGCGTGCTCGAGGCGCTCGACTGCAACCACCTCGGGGGAGGGCGGCACGCCCGCAGGCCTGGGCCCGCCACAATCCCCCTGTTCCCCCGCCGCAAGACGGGCTGACCGCTGCCGCCTGCCCAGCCGTCAGGGTTGCGCCGCAACCTGCGCTGCGCGGTCGGTCGATACAGAGAACAACGGAGGTTCAGTCGTTCATGATGCCGCCCCGCACCCGCCAGCGACGGATCGCCTGCCTTCCGGCCATGCTCGGCCTGGCCTGGGTCTCGGCGGTGGCTGTCGCGCCGGCGGTGGCGATCGATCCGCCGTCGGTCGTGTTCGAAGGGCTGGGACTGGGCGGCTTCGAGGGAGCTACCTCCGTCGCGGCGGCGCTGCGGCAGGTGGGCGTCGAACCGATCGATCCGATTCAGCCACCAGTCGAGTTCAAGGGGATCTCGGTCCAGGGGCCCAGTGGCAGCGATCCCGTGCCGCGCCCGGTGGCCGCCGAACTCCGCAGCCGGATCGATCGGTTCGACGTGGCGGCGGGCATGCTCGCCGACCCGGCCGCGGTCCACGCGGGATCGGCCCGCTGGACGGGGCGCATCGGTCTGGCTCACGATCGCGACGGCGGCAGCGAAGCGATCGAGGTGCGGACGACACTCGCTCCTGGACCAGAATCGAGCCTGATCGGCGTGGCCTTCGGGCCGCGTCTGGAGCGACGGTTCGGCAAAGGCATGACCTTTTTCTTCGACGGCCACGCCGAGGCCCAGGCCGTTCGCGGTGCCGACGCGGGCTGGTGGTCGCTGCCCGGCACGTCGACCGCCGAGTTGACGATGCTGGGCGTGACCGCCCGCACCGGCCTCGTGCGCTAGCGGCGGTCAGGCCAGATCGCGGTGCTGGAACAGCACGAGCGCCACCAGGATCGCGACGGCCGAATAGAGGGCCGCATAGATCGCGGCCCAGCCGAGGTATTCCCAGGGCACTGGCACCCCGCCGACGACCGCGGCCTCCACCGTGAAGTGGTCGAGGACCGGCAGGATCGTGGCGAACAGCCGGCCCGTGAACCGCACGATCGCGAACTTCCCCACGCTCGACTGGACCACCAGCGGCACGAGGTGGCCCAGCGCGTAGACGGTGAAGCAGAGGATCAGGTTGGCCACCGTGCCCAGCCGCGTCGAGGCCGCCAGGGCGATCGCCGCCATCACGGCCGTCTCCAGGAATGCCAGGGCCAGCCCGGGCACGACCGTCACCATTTCGTCGGCACAGTCCCACCACAGCGGATCGACCTGGGCCCCCTCGCGGGCGTCGTAGACCACCTTGAAGTTGGTCATCGCCAGGAGCACGCCCCCCAGGATCAGGAACACCAGCAGCGCCACGAGCACCAGCCCCGCGAACTTCCCCAGCACGAACTGCCACCGGGTCAGCGGCTTGGAGAGCACCGTCAGCGCGGTGCGGCCCTCGATCTCCTCCGAGACGGCCACGCCTGCCGACCAGGAGACGAGCAGCAGCGTCAACACCTTGATGAGCGTGAGGCTGCTGTCCTTGTACATCTTCACGTCTTCGCCGAACGTGTTGTACGGAATCACGACGAAGCCCACGATCAGCGCGATCCCGGCCACGATCACGACGGCGAACAGCGGCTGGCCGATCGCCTCCTTCGTTGTGGCGGCGGCGATCGCCGCCACCTTGCCGCAGCCCAGCCGGAAGATGGCGTAGGCGGCGACGATGGCCGTGAGCACGACGAAGGCCCAGGGGAGGATCGCCGCCTGGGGGTGCTCGGGCGAGAGTTGCCAGCGAACGTCGACGCGAGCCGGGGCGGACGTCTCGTTCGTCGCCTCCAGCTTCGCCGTCGTGCCGAGGAACGGGTTGGTCGCACCTTCGGCCCGCTGCCAGGTCCAAGGCTTGTCGGCTTCGAGCACGAGGTCGGTGTCTTTGGCGAGCGCGAAGCCGGCCACGGGTTGCTGGGTGCGCAACACCACCGGCTGATCGCTCACGATCTCGATCCGGGCGAGTTCCTGCGGCCGCAGGGGCAGGGGAATGGCCTCGAACTTCGCGCCTGGGGCCACCGTCACGCTCTGGCGAAAGTCGTTGGCGGAGGTCATCCGCGCGAGCGAACGCGTGAACTGCGAGAGCGGGGCCGACTCGGAGAGCGAGAAGTCGGGAGGCAGCGGCAGGCCCACCATGGGCGTGAAGGCGACGGCCACGGCGGCGAAGGCCACGAGCAGCCAGGCCAGCGGCCCGAGGAACCCGTCGCCCAGCGATGCCCGGGCCTCGGTCGCGAGTCGCGGGGCGACCAGCCGGAGGATGCCCCAGCCGGCGAGCGCGGCGAGCATCGCCAGTGCCGCCGCCATGCCCAGCAGCCAGATGGGTGGCAACGGGATCAGCCAGCGGTTGGCGTCGGCGAGCAGGATGGGCATGGCAGGCTCCAGGAGATCACGATTATGCCCGGCCCGCAGCGTGACATAAAAGCCCCCGGCGCAGGCCGGGGGACGCGAGCTGCAAAGCGGCTCGCCGCCGGTTGACGCGGCTCAAGCGGGACTTCGACCCGCATCCCCGGGCTTGCGCCCAGGGGTTTTTTGCGGTTCACGGGAACGCCGAGGCTCAGC
>CAXNGP010000258.1:0-4121 GCA_964201845.1 Pirellulales bacterium | reverse complement strand
GAGGCCGGCTGCGCAAACCGTGTCATAGACGCGGCGACGGCGACGCGGCCGCCTAGACTTGCATTTCTCCCCGGGGTCTCCCATGAACTCGCTTCGTTCCCAGACCGGCCGGATCCGCCACCTCGACGCCGCCCGCGCCGCCGAGCTCGTGGCGCTCTTCGCCCGGCCGGTCGTCGATGCCGACGCCACGCTGGGCTATGACCGCGATGATCAGGTTGCCGGATCGTCGTGCGGCTGGCTGACACTCCATCCGGCCGCCGGCCGCGACACGCGGACCGATGCGGTGGGCCACTACGCCACGCATCTCTATCTCCACGAACTGCTCCGGCTGCCGCTCTCGGTCGCCCGGCAACTCGCCCGGCACCGCGGCCACCTCTACCTCGACAAGCTCGTGCGGATCACCGACGCCACGGCCGCCGAACTGGGCGGCCACGTCGGCGGCGGGCTGTCGCTCAACAACCTCCGACGGCTCTCGGTGGCCCAGGCACACGAGCTCGGCCGGCACGAGCACGAGCTCTCGCTCGACCGAATCCGCACGCTCGGGCTGGGCCAGGCCCGCGGGCTGGCACGGCACGCCAACCAGCTCCATCTGGGAGGTCTGAAGAAAGTCGAACCCCGCGAGGCCGCCGCCCTGGCCCACCATCGCGGTGACCTCTTCCTCGGTGGCTTGCGGCACCTGCCGTCACGGGCGGCCGCGCATCTGGCCGGCCATCGGGGCAAGCTCCATGTCCACGACCTCGAGCGGATCGGCACGGCCACCGCCCGAAGCCTGGCGACGCGCCAGGGCTATCTCTGCCTGCGTGACGTGCGGACGCTCACGCCCGCCCAGGCGAGGCTCCTCGCCCGGCACGTGGGCGTGCTGCTGCTGAGCAACCTGGTCATCGACGAGCGGATCGCCGCCTGCCTCGGCACCCACGAAGGCTCGCTCCTCGTCCCGCTGGACGACGCCTGCAGCCACCACACGCTCGCGGCGATCCTGCGGCACCGTGGCCCCGTGCATCTCGACCGTCTCAAGACGATCGACGTGACCCGAGCCGGTCTGCTGGCCGGCCAATGCCGCGCGAACGGCGTCGGCGGCCTCGACGGCCTGTTTCTCCCGCACGTGAAGCAGCTGACCGCCCCCGTGGCCGCGATCCTCGCCACCCACCGGGGCGGCGGGCTCTCGCTCGGCGGGATCGAGCTGCTCACCGAGGCCGTCGCCGGCGAACTCGTCCGTCACCCGCTGCTCGAGCTCGACGGCCTGAAGAGCTTGACCGATCGCGTGGCCGCGATCCTCGCCACCCACGAGGGCGGCGTGCTCTCGCTCCGGGGCCTCGAGTCGGTGAGCGGCCGCGGGCTGTCGCTCCTGCGGGACAACCCCGACGTGATCCTGCCGGCGAAGCTCACCCGCCCCGCAGCGGCGACCGCGCCCCAACGACCGGGGCCGGCCGGCCACCCGAGCCCGGCCGAACTCGAGCGGATCGTCGCGGCGATCGCGGCAGCCGGCGAGGCGCAGTTGGCCAGAGCCGGGTGGCCCGCACCTGAACGATAGACTGCGGGCCCGAGTCTGCATCCGCACCTCGTGCCGACCCTGCCATCCACTTGGAGCATTCACGATGCCGACCACCGCCACCGACTCCTGCCTCGAGCACAACGCCCGCTACGCCCGCGGTGAGGGGCTCCATGTGGCCACGCATCCCGGCTCGCAGCCGATCCGCCCGGCGCGACGGCTGGCCGTGGTGGCCTGCATGGACGCCCGGATGGACGTCGAGGACCTGCTCGGCATCCAGACCGGTGACGCCCACGTGATCCGCAACGCCGGCGGCGTCGTCACCGACGACGTGATCCGCTGCCTGATCATCTCGCACCACCTGCTCGACACCAACGAGATCGTGCTCATCCACCACACCAGGTGCGGGATGCTCGCCTTCACCGACGACCTGCTGAAGGCGGGCCTCGAAGGCGACCCCGCCGCGACCGACCTGCTCGGCAAGGCCACCGGCCGCTCGTTCACCCCCTGCAAGACCTCGTCCGCGAGCCCCGCGGCCTTCCACGCCTTCCGCGGCGTCCCCGAGCCGCTCGACAGCCCGCGAAACGAGACCAACAGCGAGCGGCTCGCAGCGGACGTCCGCCGCGGCATGGCGGCGATCCTGTCGCATCCCTGGATCCCGACGACCGGCCCCGACGCCGTGACCGTCCGCGGCTTCATCTACGACGTCGACACGGGAAGACTCGAAGAAGTGAAGTAGGTGCGGGCGTGCCGGCTTCATAAAAGCCCCCCGGCGCGAGCCCCGGGGGGATGACGCCATCCACCCCGTCCGCCGCCGAGCAACATGCTTCGGCGAAGTGGCACGCGGCATCCCCCTTGCTTGCGCAAGGGGGCTTGTATCAGTGCCACACGCATTCCACTCCCGACAAGCCGGGTTTCGCGGCCTGCCCCGCCCCGCTATCCTCCCCGCCCCGCCGACCGCGGCCGCCAGGGAGATGCTCTGCCCGTGCCGATCCGCCCGCCAGCCGCCGCAGCACTCATCGGCATCATGGCGACGATCATGAGCGGGCCGGCCGCCCGAGCCACCGAGCCGGCAGCCTGGCCACCGCCACCCGACCGCGTCGCGCTGTTGCCGCCGGTCGAGTTCAATCTCGAGGAGAGCCTGTTTGCGAGCGAGCCGATCGCCGACGCCGATCCCGAGCCCGTGCCGAAGGATCGGCCCCGTCGCGGGGGCGGCCCGTTCGGCTCGGCCGCTCCGGTCTCGCTCGGCGGCTTCTGGGCGCCGGCCACCGACGTCGTGGGCCAGCCGGCCACGCTCGGGATGAACGCCCAGTTCGCCCGCGTCGCGGCGCCTCTGGTGCCGCCGCGCGAGGGTGAGCCGCTCTGGATCGGCATCGGCCGCTTCGGCCGGCTGGAGCTCGCGACCGAGGCGATCCTGCCCGACTCGAACCAGCCCGTGCCCGAGCAGCTCTGGCTCGTGGAGACCGGCGTGACCCACATCCGGCCGCTCGCCTCCGGCGGCACGCTCGGCGGCACGTTCCTGTTCGGCTCGGCGAGCGACCAGCCCTTCGCCGCCGGCCGCGACCTGACCCTGATGGCGATCGCCTTCTGGAACACGCCGGCCAAGAACGACCGCGACGAGTGGAACTTCAGCGTCTTCTATTCGCCGACGTCGCAGCTCCCCTATCCGCTGCCGGGGCTCGCCTACGCCTGGCGGCCGAGCGACGCCTTCGAGGCCAAACTCGGCGTGCCCGCCTCCGTCGAGTGGCGGCCCGACGATGCCTGGACGATCTCGGCCGCCTACTTTCCGCTCGTGAACGTGAACGTCGAGGCCCGCCGCAAGCTGGCGGCCGACTGGAGCTTCGTCGCCTTCTACCGCACCGACACGCAGATCTACTTCCTGGCCGACCGGCTGCTCGACGACGAGCGGTTCTACGTGTTCGATCAGCGGGCGGCGGTGGGATTCGAGCGGTCGCTCGGCGGCGGGTTCACGATCGAGGCCCTGGCGAGCTGGCTCTTCGATCGCGAACTCTTCCAAGGCACCAACTTCACCTCCGGCCGCACCGACGTAGTCGAGTTCGACCCCGGGCCGGGCCTCTCGCTCCAGCTGCTCTGGCGGCGGTGACCTCGGGCCCGACCGATTTTTCGCTTTCTTCGGGCCGCGCCGCATGGTATGCTTTCCCCATCGGAATAGATGAAGGCGATCGATCCGGAACCATCCGGAGGCCCCCTGCGGGGTCGCGATCGCCGCGATCGCAATCTCTCGAAGCGGCTGTTTTTCGCATCGTTCGCCCCTCGGGGCACCCCGCGAAAACCTTCTTGCCAGGCAGGCAGTGATCCATCGCCGGGATCGCGGTGTTTTTCCGTCTGCCTGACGGCACCGTTGCCGCCCAGTTTTCCGCCACTCCGCCCCGCGGCACTTTCGCCGCAGGGCCCAAGGATTCAAGGACACCACGTGACCAACTCCAACGACCATTCCCCCACCGCCGCCGGCTTCACCGACCTGGGCCTCTCCGCGCCGCTGCTCCAGGCCCTGGCCGACGAGGGCTACACAACGCCCACGCCCATCCAGACCAAGGCGATCCCCCACGTGCTCGCCGGTCGCGATCTCTTCGGCTGCGCCCAGACCGGCACCGGCAAGACGGCCGCCTTC
>CAXNGP010000257.1:0-4129 GCA_964201845.1 Pirellulales bacterium | reverse complement strand
ACCGCATCGACGCGCCGTCGGTCGCTGGGCGCGGCGGGGCTGATTGGTGGGGGCTGGCCGGGATGGCATGGAGACTCCTGGAAAATCCACCGTCGCGGGAAGACCCTCGGTCGAGACGGAAACGACCACGGGTGCTGGGCGGCCGAAGGGTGCCTGCCCTATGCTTTTTGCAAGGTAGCATCGTTCTTCGACGCCGACCAATTTCCAGGTCGCTTCATGCCGAACATGCAAGTTTTTCAGCCCCGCCAGGTGCCGCTGTCGGCCGCAGCGACCGTGGTGCGCCGCTGGTTTCCGGACGAGCGGCCGGCCGTGACGGCCATGATGGGCGGCGGGTTCAGCGGCTCACCACTGTTCGTCGTCGAGGCGGGTGGCGGCTCGCACGTCCTGAAGGCGTTTCCGCCGGGCACGTCGGCAGCCCGAGTGCGGTTCGTGCACGCGGCGGTGCGGCATCTCCGAGCGCATGGCGTGGGCGAGGTTCCCGCCGTGCGGCTCGCGGCGGACGGCGAAAGCTTTTGCGAGGATCACGATGGGACCTCCTGGGAGCTTCAGGATTTCGTGGTCGGCGAGTCGACCGCCGAGCCGACGGCAGAGCAGGTCGCGGCCGCGGTGGAGGTGGTGGCGCGGGTTCACCTGGTCGCGGCGACCCTCGCCGAGAATCCGCCCGACCTGGGCCCGTCGCCGGGCCTCGCCCGGCGGGTCGAGCAGGCCCGGGGCATGCTCGTCCGCCCCTGGGCGGCGATCGAGCCGATCCCCGCCTCCTCCCCGACGTTCGCGGCGCTGCTCCGCCCGCTCCTCGACCGGGCGGCGACGATCCTCGCCGCCCGCGACGCTGCGGCCGTCGTGGCGGGCGTCGCGGCTCTCCGACCGGGGCCCGTGGCCCGGCAGACGGTGCTGCGCGACCTGTGGGCGCCCCACGTCCTCTACGAACACGCGGGCAGCGCCAGGGTCGTGGGTATCGTCGACTGTCATGCCATGGGGCTCGATACGCCCGCGACCGATCTGGCGAGGCTTCTGGGGAGTTGGGCCGTGGAGGCCGGCTTCGACGACTCGGCGGGCTGGGATGCCGCGCTCGCCGCCTATGCTCGACTTCGGCCCCTCAGCGAGGCCGAGCGATGCGCGGTGCCCTTTCTGGCGGCTTCGGGCGTGGTGTTCGGTCTCGACAACTGGTTTCGCTGGATCTTCGAGGAGGGGAGAACGTTTTCCGACCCCGCCGCGGCGGCGGGCAGGGTGCAACGCCTCACCAACGCCCTTCCGGCAGCCCTGGCGATGCTCGGGAAGACCCTGGCCCGATCCTGAGTTTGACCGCGGAAAAATGCAGTTCGTAAACTACAGGAGTCGAAACGAGATCCCAGGGACGGGGATTCGCCGATCGCCGCCTGGGGCGATCGCGGGCCACCCCCGAAGACGGAGCGCCATGAAACGCATTGGCTCGGCGGTGGTGACGGCGGTGCTGACCGCCTGGCTGTGCGGGGGACCAGTCTGCCTGGCTCAGGATCAGGCGGGGCCGCTGGTGGGCGGCGATTTCGATCCGCTGGCGGAGGTCGCCGATGAACTGGGGCAACCGGTCACGATCTCGGCCGCCATCGAAGCCGGCGGCGACGGGAAGCCCGATGTCGTGGCCGTCACCGCGAAACTCGAGGACGGCTGGCATCTCTACGCCGTGACCCAGAAGCCAGGCGGGCCGCTGGCGACGAAGATCACCGTGGCGGCCGACTCGCCGCGGCAGGCTGCCGGGGCGTTCGTGGCGGGCGAACCGCCGCATGTTCGCACGGTCGACGACGTGCCCGCCTGGAAGGGGCTGCCGATCGAGGAACACGCGGGCGTCGTCACCTGGCGGGCGCCGCTCGCCCCCGGGAGCGGCGAGGTGCGTGGGGCGGTGCGGCTGCAACTGTGCCAAGACACCGCCTGCCTGCCGCCCCGCACGATCACGTTCGTGGCGGCATCCGGAGTCCCGGGCGGGGGGCCCGCCGGGCCCGGGAAGGCAACCGCCGCCGGTCAGGGCGACGCGGCAGCGGCGGCGACGTTCAGCCCGGAGCGGACGCATGTCCGCCTCGAGGCCGCATTCGGCCCCGCCCGCGAGGAGGCGGGCCGGAAGGTCTGGCCGCTCGTCGTGCGGCTCGTTCCCGAGGCAGGCTGGCACCTCTACCGGCCGGCCGCCACCGCGGAGACCGAAATCGGACAGGGCAAGCCGACGATCGTGGCCGTGGAGACGAGCAAGGATCGCGTGGTGGCCGTGCGGGCCACCGAGGGCGAGGCGGCCGTCGCGGAGGAACTCGCCGCGGCTGGCGCGGTCGAGGGGCCGGTGCAGCTGGAGATCCTCGTGGCCGATGATCCCGCGGCCGAGGAGCCGGTGGGCATCGTGGTCGGACTGCAGACCTGCAGCGACACCACCTGCGATCCGCCGACGGGCGTCCGGCTGGTCGTCGATCCGCCCGCCGGCGGCGGCGAGCCGCTGATCGACTTCGAACCCGCCAAGTATGGCGAAGCGGCCGCGTCGCCCGCGCCGCTGGCGGCCAAACCCGCGCCGGCCCCCATGCCGCAGGCGACGGGCTTCAGCCCGCCGCGGGCCACTCCGGCGAGTTCGCTTTCCCTGCCGCTGGCCCTACTGATGGGTCTGGCCGGGGGCCTGATCCTCAACCTCATGCCCTGCGTCCTGCCGGTGCTGGGGCTGAAGCTGATGTCGTTCGCCCAGCAGTCGGGGCGGGCCCGGCAGGAAGTATTCCAGATGAACCTCTGGTACTGCGCGGGTCTGTTCGCCGTGTTTTTCGCACTGGCGACCGCGAGCGTGGCGGCCAACATCGGCCTGGGCAGCGTGAACCTTGCCTGGGGTGAGCAGTTCACATGGGTCCCGTTCAAGGTTGGCATGATCGCGGTCGTGTTCGCCTTCGCGCTTTCCTTCCTGGGTGTCTGGGAACTGCCGATTCCGGGATTCATCGGCGAAAAAGCCGGGCACGTGCAGTCCCAGGAGGGGCCGCTGGGGGCGTTCCTGAAGGGCGTTTTGTCGACGGTGCTGGCCACGCCGTGCAGCGGCCCGTTCCTCGGCCCCGTCTTCGGGTTCACCCTCGGCCAACCCACCGCCGTCACCTACGCGGTGTTCGGTTCGATCGCCCTGGGAATGTCGTTGCCGTACATCCTGGTCGGCCTGTTTCCCGGGCTGGTCAAGTTCCTGCCCAAGCCGGGCAACTGGATGGTGACGTTCAAGGAGGTGCTCGGCTTCGTCATGCTGGGCACCGTCGCCTTCCTGTTCTTCCAACTGCAGAAGCAGCCGGCCAACTTCGTGCCCACCTTCGTGATGCTGATCGGCATCTGGATGGGCTGCTGGTGGGTGGGCCGCGCCCAGGAGCGGATCGGAGTGGCGGGCTTCGGACAGTGGGTCCAGGCCACCGCGATCGCCGGTTGCATCGGCCTGGCGGCCTTGCTCTGGCTGGGGCCTTCAGACTCCCCGATTCGCGGCTCGCTGATCGCCGCACTCAGGCCGGCCCGACAGTTGCTTCAGCTGGCGGGGCCGCTGGCCCGGCTCAACAACTACTTGCCAAGCGAGTCGCCGATCGAATGGGAGCCCTTCGCGCCGGCCCGGTTGCAGGAACTCCGCACGAGCGGGATCACCGTGATGGTGGATTTCTCCGCCGACTGGTGCCTGACCTGCAAGCTCAACCTGCAGGGCGCGATCGAGACGGAAACCGTGCACGATCTCGTCCGCAAGAACCGCGTGGTGCCGGTGCTCGCCGACTGGACCGACGGGTCGGAGGAGATTCGCGCCGCCTTGGAGGGTCTCGGCAGCCGATCCATCCCGCTGCTGGCCATCTACCCGGCCGCGAAGCCGGGCGAACAGCCCCCCGAGCCGATCATCCTCCGCGACCTGCTCACCGAGGGCCAGGTGCTCACCGCGCTCGAGCAGGCCGGGCCGTCGTGCTGCCCGCCGCCGGAAATCCGGGCCGCGGCCGCCCCGGAGCCGGCCGGCCGATAGGGGAGCGTTAGCGGACCACGACCCGCTCGTCGGCGGATTCGGCCGCCCGCACCGTCCCGATCGGCCAGGCGTCGTGACCGAGGTCGGCGAGCTGATGGCGGATGCTGTCGGCGAAGTGGGGCGAGACGACGAGCACCATCCCGATGCCCATGTTGAAGACGC
>CAXNGP010000256.1:0-4159 GCA_964201845.1 Pirellulales bacterium | reverse complement strand
TCAGCACGGTCCCGAGCACGAACAGCAGCCCGAACCAGAGGGCGAACCGCCGGCGCAGGGACGGCGACCGCGGCGAGGTCGCGTCAACAGCCATCGATGATGAAACCCTGGCCGCGGCGGGTGGTGATCAGATCGTGCCCCAGCTTCTTGCGCAGCCGCAGGACGATGACGTCGATCACGTTGCTGATGGCATCGGCCGGCGGATTCTCACCGGGATGCAACAAGGCATCGAGCATCGCCCGCGTCACGAGCCGCCCGCGATTGCAGACCAGGCAGCTGAGCACGGCGAACTCCTGCCCCGTCAAGGGCACGCGGACGCCGGCTTGGCTGGCGGTGTGCGAGGGGAAGTCGACCACCACGTCACCGACCGTCACGGCATCCGGCGATTCCCCCTCGCTCCGCCGGAGCACGGCCCGGATTCGGGCGGCCAGTTCGCGCACCGTGAAGGGCTTGACGAGGTAATCGTCGGCCCCCATGTCGAGGGCGGCGACGCGGTCGTCCTCTTCCCGTTTGGCGGAGATCACGATCACGGGCACCCGGCTCGTCTGCCGTAGCCGGCGGAGAACCTCCTCCCCTTCCAGCCCGGGCAGCCGCAGATCGAGCAGCACGACATCCGGGCGGCCCTGGACGGCGGCCTCCAGCCCCGAAAGCCCGTCGCTCGCCTCCAGCACTTCCCAGCCGAGGTCCCGCAGCCCCTCGGCGACGGCCTGGCGGGCGGCATCCTCGTCGTCGATGACGAGCACCCGTGACGGCTGAGTGACGTGAGGCTCCGAAGTTCCGCGAGTGCCCATAGGAGCTCCACTATAGAGGTCTCGCCAAGGGGCCCCGGGCGGGGGTCGCCAAGCTCACGGAAGAAAAACACAACTCGGTATCTTGACACGCCGATATGTCGCCTTTATGATGGGGTCGTGGAAGCTGAAACCGACATTTTCACGCTGCAAGAGCTGTCCGACGCGACGGGCGTCGAACCCCGGACGATCCGCAGCTATGTCGAGAAAGGCCTTGTTCCAGGGCCGGATTCCCTCGGACGGGGGGCAAAGTATCCGCGGGAGTCGCTCGACCGGCTCAAGGTGCTCCAGTTGCTCCGCGATGCCAATCGCGGCCTCACGCTCGACCAGATCCGCCTCCTCCTGAAGCGACTGGGGCCCTCGGAACTCCGCGGCCTGGCCGACGGCCGAATCCGGATCGCCGCCGTCCTCGACACCGACGCCCTGGCCGGGGAACTCCCGAGCCGTTCGGCGGCGGCGGAGTATCTCCGCACACTGCGCACCCAGGCGCCCGCCCACCAGGTGATGCACATGCAAAACCCAGGGGCTTGGGATGACAGCCTCCCCGTCCTGGAGGAGGCGGCCCGGGCGCTCGCGCGGCTCGCCGGGCTCAGTTCGGCTTCGCGCGGCGTCCGCGGCGAGCCCTGGTATCGCCTCCCGCTCACCCCCGACATCGAGCTCTCCGTCCGTGGCAACTTCGCCCCGGAGGAGCTCGCCCAACTCCATCGCATCGGTGACGCCCTCCGGTTGCTACTTACGAAAGGACCCCGCGCATGATCGCCTCCCCATCGCCCCAGGCCGCCAGCCCCGAGTTCCGCGTGGAGCTCGACCGCAGTCTCGTCAACGTCGAGGGCCGCTCCGTCCGCCACCTCGTGCTCACTGTACGCGCACCCGAGCCTCCGCCGACCGACCGGCCCCGCGACCCGCTCAACCTCGGCCTCGTGATCGATGCCTCCGGCTCGATGGCGGGCAGGCCGCTCGACGCAGCCAAGGCGGCCACGCTGGACCTGCTCGAGAGGCTTTCCGACGACAACCACCTGTCAATCGTCTCCTTTGCCAGCGACGTGATCACGCACGCCCAGGCCGTGCGGCTCGACACGGCCGGCCGGTCCAAGATCGCCAACGCCGTGCGGCCGCTGATGACCCGGGGCAGCACGGCCCTGTTCGACGGCTGGGTCGGCGGCTGCCAGGCGGTGGCCACGCGGCAGGCTGCCGCCGACGCGACCGAGCGGAACCACGTGCTCCTGCTCTCCGACGGGCACGCCAACCAGGGCGAATGTCGGCCGGAGCGGCTGGCCCACTACGCGGCCGAACTGCGGAAGCGGGGCGTCCTGACCTCGACGGTGGGGATCGGCCGGAGCTATTCGCCGATCCAACTCCAGGCGATCGCCGAGGCGGGCGGCGGGCGGATGCACGATGCGGAGGAGCCCCACGAGATCGCCGAAATCATGCTGGCGGAACTCAACGACACGCTGGCCACCACCGTCGAGAGCCTGGAGTTCACGCTCCGGCTGCCGCGGGGCGTGGAGCCGGAGATCTACGGCACGACGCCGCTGGCCCGCGACGCCGAGGGCTGCGACATCCTGGCGGGCTCACTGCTTGGCAACGCGACGCGGCGGATCGTCGTCAAGCTCACGTTTCCTGGCGGCCAGATGGGCGAAACGCTGCCGATCGGCGTCACCGCCCGCTGGAAGACACCCTGCGACGGCCGGGAGCAGACCGCGGAGTTGGCCACTGTCGCGCCGCGGTTCGACACGCCCGCGGCCTGCCTGGCACAGCCCCGCTGTCGTGAGCTCGCGAAGATCGTGGCCGAGCAGTGGCAGGCCCACATCTACCATCGGGCCATGCAACTGAACCAGGACGACCAATGCGAGGCAGCCGTGGCGTTCGCGACGCGGGAAGGCCGCTACTACGACCGCTACTGCGCCGACCTGCCGGAGATGCAAACCGCCGTTTCGAACGTCCATGCGTTCAGCCCGACCGTGATCCACGCCTACGACCAGGTCACGGCCAAGGAAGTGTTCCTCCGGTCCCACAAGACCAGTCGGGGCGAGAAAGACCGGCGGAGCAGCAAGCGGGCGGAGATCGAGGAACTGATCCGCCAGGCGGCGGCTCGACACCGGCAGTCGTGACTCCGCGCCGGCAGGCGGCACGGTCACTCCGGCGCGGCCACCTTCCACAGGGCGGTCTCGCTGCGGAGATAGAGGCTTCCATCCGCCACCGCCGGCGTGGCGGTGAACGTGCCGGGCAGTTGGTTCTCCGCCACGATCTCGGGCTTGTCGTCGACGGCCACGAGGAACGCCTTGCCCTCCGTATTGATCGCGACGACCGTGTCGCCGACCACGATCGGGCTGGCCCAAAACGTGCCGGCGAGCCGTACCTGCCCGCGGATGCCGCCGTCGGCGGTGTCGCCGACCACGAGCACGCCGCCGCGGTTGAGGCAGGCGATCGAGCCGTCCCAGGCAACGGGGCTGGCGATGCCGGGCGAGAGCTTGGCCGCCCGCCAGACGGGCTCGCGTCCCCCGACGGGCACCGCGGCGATCCCGCCCGCGGGTACGAAGAGCATGTCCGCGGCGGCGACCGTCGTGGCGATGCCGGCGCAGTCGCCGGCCCAGCGCCAGGCTTCGGCGCCGTCGGCCAGCCGACGCAGTTCGAGCCCACGGCCGTTCTGCAACAAGACGGCAGGGCCGGCGTCGGTCGCCACCGCCAGCGGGCTCGACCAGCTCGCCATTCGGTCGCGGGGAGCGGTCCAGCGATCGACGCCCGTCGCCAGGTCGATCGCGGCGGCGAAGGCGTCGCCCTGGCAGTCGATCTGCACCACCACCGCGTCGCCGACGATCCGTGGGCTCGAACCCATCCCCACGTCGTTGCCGCTCTTGGGATGTTCCACGGCCAGGTTCCGCTGCCACAGCAGGCGGCCCTCGAGGTCCAGGCAAAACAGGTCGCATGACGAATACAACGCCACGATCCGCTTCCCGTCGCTGGCCGGCGTGCCCGCGGCCACGGCACTCGTGGGATGACAGAGCGTGCGGCCCGTGGCCCAGAAGCTTCGCTCCCAGCGCGGCTTGCCGGTCAGCTTGTCGAGGGCGATCACGTGCAGCCGGTCCTGCTTCGCCCCGCTCGACGCCGTCGTCACCACGAGGTCGCCGACCACGATCGGGCTCGACGTCGAACGGCCCGGCAGGTCGGCCTTCCAGGCGATCCCCTCGGTCTCCGACCAGGTGGTGCGGATCGCCGCGCCCGGGGCCACGCCCCGCCCACCGGGGCCGCGAAACTCGGGCCAGTCGTCGCCCCGCAGGCCGCCCGGTGCGGCCAGCAGCCCGATCAGGATCGCGAGTGCCGGAATCGGTCGCATCACTTCGGCTCCTCTGCGCGCTGCGTGGCCAGCGGCT